>MWBJ01000001.1 GCA_002069525.1 Parcubacteria group bacterium ADurb.Bin305
TTAAAGAATTATCTAAGCAACATCATCATTGGAGTCTTATGCTATTATCTTATTATCAATCTGATAAAAAGTCAATATAATAATTAAGGTGTCAAGTGGAAAGTACTCCTCTAATTTATATAGCGACGACTAAACTCTACACCTGTCTATGTTGCCGAAGATAAGTTAAAGCCTTTTTCAGGTCACAAGATAAAGATGCTTTGATTGTTATATTTTGCCCCGAAAGAGAATTAAAAGAAATTTTCCAAGCGTGAAGAAATTGCCTAGCTACAGGAATTGCTAAATCGGGTTTCTTTTTACCATACTCTTTATCACCAACGACAGGAAAACCAAGACTCGCTAAATGAACTCTAATTTGATGCGTTCTACCAGTTTTAGGTCTGACGTTTAAGAGAGTAAACTTGGACTCTGATTTTATATTTTTTATATTTGATGAATCAGATACCAGACTAAATCTTTCTATGACTTCGAATTCTGTAATAGCTTCCTTTTGATTAATTTGCTTGTCTGAAGGTAAAACTATTTTTCTTCTAAAAGGGGATTTTTTTGATTTTCCTAAAGAAAAATTGATGATCCCCCGGTCTGGTTTTATAAAACCATAAACCAAAACAAGATATTCTTTGTGAACTTGACGTTTTTGAAATTGAGTTTTTAACGACAAAAAAGTGCTTTGATTTTTGGCTATCAACAACACCCCAGAAGTATCCCTATCTAACCTATGAACAATGCCGGGTCGCAAAGGATTATCGCCAACCCCTCTAAGCTCTGGCCAACGATAAATTAACCAATTAGCAATAGTTGGCTCATGATAAACTGAAGAAGTAGGATGAACTATTATATTGGCCGGCTTATTAATAGCTATGAGGTCGCTATCCTCATATAAAATGGGGGGTTCAGGGATTAACGGCATTGACGTTAGTTCGACATAATTAGGAATATTTAGCTTGTCTCTTGAAATTCTAATTTTATCGCCTACTTTAATTAAATACCGGGGCTTAACAATTTTATCATTTACTAAAATCGAACCGTTTTTTAAAAATTTAATAATCTGCTGGCGAGAATAAGGCAGTTGTGTAGCTAAATATTTATCTATTCTTATTGACTGATCCAAAAAAGAAATCGTTATAATTTGTTCTACCATAAAATTTATATCACAAATAATCCTAAAAAATAAATAAACTCTACCTGCTTAATGATTTATACACTGCGGTATAAATTCCAAATAATTGCTGACAGGTATTAATAAAATCATGGTCGGCTATTAAAATCCTACTCTGTTGTCCCATTTTATTTTGTAACTGCTCATTGGCTAAAATAGTACCTAGGGCCTGAGTATAGGCTTCAACTGCATAAGGGGGAACCAAAAAACCATTTTCTGTATTCCGAACTAATTCTGGTAAAGCACCACTGTTAGCCGCCACTATAGGTAAACCACAAGCCATAGCCTCCATAACCGCTAAATTTTGAGCTTCTATGGCTGAAGGCATCACAAACACTGAGGCTAAATTATAAAAATTCACTATGTCTTCATTAAAGGCATCAATGGCGCCAGTAAATCTTACATAATTAGTTAACGCTAAATTAGCTACTTCACGCATTAATCTATCTTTTAAGTTGCCGTCCCCCACCAATAAAAAGTGAGTAGAATTATTTTTAAGAACAGAAGGTATAACCTTCATTAAAGTTTCTAAATTTTTATCTTTATCTATTCGGCCGACATATAAAATAATTGGTTTGTTTATAAAATCCAAAAGTTGATATTTGTTTAAAAACTCTTCGGAAATTTGGTTTCTTTTAAAAATATTCAAATCAACGCCATTAGAAACAACTTTAATAGGAACATTGACTTTCCCTTGTTCAACTTCCTCTTTAAGAAATTGGCTGGGAGTAATTACTAATTGACAATACTTATTAAAAAAATTAGCCAACATTTTAGTTAAAGTTTTCTGCGCCCATCTATTAAAATTTGGGGGTAAATCTAAATAGGCTAATGGAAAAGCCATAGAGCTATGTTGAGTGCTTAAAATAGGTATATTTCTTTTATGAGCTTCTTTAGCCAAACATTGCGAAATAAAAACCGGATCTTGCAAATGTATAATATCCGGCTGGTACTCTTCTAAAATTTTAGCAATAATTTTGGTGTTTGCATAGCTTATCCTTAAATTTTTCTTAAATGGATTGGGGTAAGATTTTAACCTTAAAACATTATAACTGTTTTCATTACCTTCTTCCACATATTCACCAGTTGTCGAAGTGGTAATAACCCAAACTTGATGTTTTAATTGCTGGGCAAAATAACTAGCTAGCTTATCAACTTGTTTAGTCACCCCTGAAATATGAGGCAAAAACACTTCTGTAGAATAAAAAATTTTCATAATTGTCTCGCCATAACGATTATTAAATTTTCTTAAAACTATTTTACTATATTAGAATACTAACAAAAATTAACCTTCTTGACAAATCCAAAGGCTTATCAAATTTATAACAAGTTTGATAGTGTATCCTATAATAATTTCGAATAAATTATCGGGAGTTTATATCTTAAACAATTTAAAATTAAAGAGCAACAAAAATGTTATCCGAAAATATTGACTAAGTGATTAAAACTCTTTTTTATATTCTCAAGCTGCCTGCCTTCCTTAATAAAACCCTCTACCCGCTTCCAGATACCGTAACGAAAATTAAATCACAATTAGGCTTTATTCTTGTTCTAATCTTACTTTAAAACCTCAATTATTTCTTCCAAATTTAGCTTTAAAGATTCACTTTCGTTATATAGCCACATTTTTCCCCTAATAATTTTGCCTTGAAATTTATCACCTAATTTATTCCGTAATTCTTCTTCGTTAAAGTTATTATCTTGAAGTGTTATAGCAAAACTTTTCTTAGGTGTAAAATTTATAATGCCATCAAATTTTACATAAGCAGCGGAAGAACCAACCTTCAATTCATTATTCTCATTCACCACAATCTTTCCATATTTAGTATCAATAACTTTTCCTTCTTTTTCCATTTTAGCTAAGGTTGCCATAGCCTCATCAACTAGACGCTGTTGCTTCTCAGCAACCTCCCATAAACCATAGCGTTTTAATTCCTCTGGTGTTAACTCGTCAATCGGACTTTCGTGTTCTTTAAAATAAGCTAAAAGTTGTGCAAAATCTAAATCTCTGTGAAGACCTAAAATAGTTTTGGCGCTTTTTAAAAATTCGTCTGGAGAAAATTGGCGATTATCAATTTTCGTGACAAAATCCACTAATCTGTCTAGATCTTCTGATTTTTCAATCATTTCTAAATCAATTAGTGTCTGATATATAAGATGAGTAGTAGAAGTTATTTCTTGAGCGTCTTGGCCGTGATGATCAAAATATGCAGTCTGGGTTGGTTCTTCATAAATTACCCCAAACTTATTTCCTGTATCTAAATTGATAGCACCTTGAAGATAGTCGCCGGGTTTAACATAAGTTAAATTACTGGTATCGAAACCAGCTAAATTTAAAATACCGAGCGCACATTTACCATCTAAATCAGTAAAAGGTTTTAAAACCTGCTGACCTTCTTTAGGGTCATACTGCAAAACCCCAGAAACTGCAAATTTTTTCCAAGTGTCCTTAGTTTTATCCTTAAACTTTTTATCAGCCTCTTCTAGAATAGTAGCGTTCAATTCTTCCCAAGAAGCAATGTTATTCAAGGTTATTTTAGCCGCTTCGCGAGAAAATTGAAATTTTTCTGGCATATTTATATTTTTTATTAAAACATGCAGAATGATAACCTAAATGCTGTTATTTATCAGACAACAGGATACTAAGTGGGCTCGTGCAGACTTGAACTGCAGACCTCTACTATGTCAAAGTAGCGCTCTAACCATCTGAGCTACGAGCCCAATTTAAATTCTCAAATCACCCCAATTTTTAAGCTTTACTTGATTTTAGCCACCTAAATTTTATAGGGCGAAAATTTAGAGAGAAAATGGAGGCCAGAAAGTGGGCACATCCCGATTTGAACGGGAAACCTCTACGATGTGAACGTAGCGCTCTAACCATTGAGCTATGCGCCCTCCTAGAAGTTACTGTATTATTTATAAATTATCTTAGAAAAATAGCCAAATCGATAACTCTATAACGTTGTCAAGACAAAATCTTTATTGGCTGGTATTGTAAGCTAATTTTCTCCATTCCCCGGGTTGAGGATAAGATATATCCAAACCACCCTTTATTATTTTTTCATTTTTATGGGTTAAAATATATAATAAATCTTTAGTATCTAAATTATACATCCAACCTTGCAATAAGCATAAAGGATCACCATGAGAGATAATTAAAACATTTTTTCCTCGATAACGCGATTCAATATTTTTTATAACAGCTGCGATTCGTTTTTGAACGCCTTGCCAAGATTCACCGCGAGCTGGTGCTTTAGTCAGCATTTCTGTAGGGTCTTTAAAATATCCTGCCAGTAAACTTTTAGGTTTTTCCTGAAAAATTCCCCAATTTTTATCTCGCAACCTCGTATCAAAAATAACTTTTTTAGAACCTAAGGCTTGAGCTACAATTTCTGCCGTCTCTTTTGTTCTTCTAGCATCTGAAGAGAAAATTAAATCGATCTTTTCATTTTTTAATTGCTGGGCAGAGTGTTTAATTTGCTTCTTACCCAAAGAAGTTAGGCCACACGGTATTGTATCATCTGGCCAACCATAAATAATATCTTTTTTATTAGTTTGGTGAATTGTCTGCCCGTGTCTTAAAATATAATATTTATTTTTTAATCGCCTAGATTTTACCATATATTAATTTTAAAAAATGAAATTTTAACCAAGAGAGTAACATCTTATGTTGCCGAATAATTATCATCAACAATAACCGAAATAGATAATATTTATTATCTACATTCAAAAGTAAAAAATATGAACTACACAGTGCTTTTCTAAAAGGTTAACCAAACACGTTGACGCTTTCTTCCTAATCCTACCAAATTTAATTTATCAAAGCAAGAAGAAACCTTAAAAATAAAAATCTCTTTCAGGGGTTAAAGAAAGCACACCCTATGTTAAGTAAATAATTTCGTCCAAAAATTTGAGCTATCATTGCCTAGATGACGACAAGACAACTAAATTTATTCCGCCTTAAACCATTATTAGTGATAAGATCTCTGACAAAAATATTGGGGTCGTCTTCAAAAAGATTTAAATAATGCCAAAGATTTTCAAATTTCTGTGACTAAAAAGCCCTGTCTTGTTTTTACCAGACAGAGTAATTTTTCTAAAAATTCCGCTCTAATCTGGTTTAGTGTCTTATAAAAACAAGCGGTATTTTTCTTGTAACTGGTAGAAATAAGCCTACACCCTCGCTTTATTATATTGATTATTATATCTTGTAATTTAAAAGGTGTAATTTGGTGGGCGTGGTAGGGATCGACCCTACGGCCCTCGCTTTATATTCTGATTCTTTGGTCGGCATGCTAGGAATCGAACCTAGAACCTGTTGTTTATAAGACAACCGCTCTACCATTGAGCTACATGCCGACCAAAAAATCATTTTTAGATGTAAACTACTAATATAAGAGCGAGGCTCTACCACTGAGCTACACGCCCACCAAAAAAGAATTATCTAAAAAAACAATCAATTTGTCAATAATTGCAATCATTTAATTTTAATGAAAATTATTGATATAAGGGTGAGGCTCTACCACTGAGCTACACGCCTACCAAAAGCCACTAAACAATCTATTCTTTTATCAAAGCCTCAAATTCCTCTTTTTCTAAAGTTTCTTTTTGAATAAGTTCCTGCGCAATTTTTTCTAATTTATTCCAATTAGTTTTAAGTGTATCCTTAGCTTTCTGGTAGGCTATTTTCATAATATCAAAAACTTCTTTGTCTATTTTAACAGCTGTCTCTTCTGAATAATTTCGTTCTGAAGTTAAATCTTTGCCTAAGAAAATAAATTCTTCATTTTTACCAAAAACAACTGGCCCTAGCGTTTTACTCATACCATACTTAGTAACCAAACTTCTACTGAGGTCAGAAGCCTCTTGTAAATCATTAGCTGCCCCTGTCGAAACATCTTTAAATTTTAATTCTTCAGCCACATAACCACCTAATAATATGGTAATATCATTTAAAAACTCAGTTCTGGTTTTAAGGTAGCGCTCTTCTTTAGGCATTCGCATAGTGTAGCCGCCGGCTCTACCCCGGGGAATAATCGACACTTTTCTTACTTCGGCATTGTCACCAGCTACCAAACCTGAAACTAAAGCATGACCAGCTTCATGATAAGCGGTTATTTCTTTTTCCTTGGTTGTTAAAACCCGACTTTTTCTTTCTGGCCCTAACAAAACTTTTTCTATAGAATCTATTAACTCTGACTGTTCAATCATTTTTTTATCACGGCGAGCAGCTAAAATTGCGGCTTCATTAACTAAATTAGCTAGATCTGCCCCTGAAAAACCCGGCGTTCGCTCAGCTATTTCTAAAAGATTGGTATCTGGGGCTAATTTTTTATCCCGGGTATGAATTTTCAAAACTTCTTCTCGTCCCTTAATATCTGGCAAATCTAAAATAACTCGCCTATCAAATCTACCCGGTCGCAACAAAGCGGCATCTAAAATATCTGGCCGATTAGTAGCGGCCATAACAATAACTTTGGTATCTCTATCAAAACCATCCATTTCTACTAAAATTTGATTGAGGGTTTGCTCCCGTTCATCATGACCTCCACCTAAGCCAGTACCCCTCTCTCTGCCGATGGCATCTAATTCATCAATAAACAGAATTGAGGGCGCTGATTTTTTAGCTATGGTAAAGGCATCTCGCACCCGACTAGCACCCACTCCTACAAAAAGCTCTATAAATTCAGATCCAGAAATAAAGAAAAATGGCACATTAGCCTCACCAGCTACTGCTCTCGCTAAAAGAGTTTTTCCGCTACCCGGAGCTCCTGCTAATAAAACCCCTCTGGGGATTTTTGCTCCCAACTCTTCAAATTTTTCTGAATGTTTTAAGAATTCCACCACTTCTTGTAATTCTTCTTTAGCTTCTTTTAAATTCGCTACATCCTTAAAGGTAATTTTTTCTTTTTCGCTTTTGGGACTAAATAATTTTACATTTGACCTAGAAAAAGAAAAGACCTGCGAAGCATTTTGGTTAGCTCGTTTAAACAATGAAGAGAAGAGCCAAATAAACACAATAACTGGCAGCACTAAAGGCAGAATTAAACCTAACCAAAAAGCTAAACTAGTTCCCTCGTTAATCTCTATCTCTATTGCCTGCAAAACATCCATCGGAACATTATAATCCTTAAGCAATTCCCCTAGAGAAACGCCACTTTCTTTATTAGCAATTAAAATATTATGATTTTTTAAAATTAATTCTAATTGATTCGGTTTAACAATAACTTTACTAACCTCCCCCTCTTTTTCTAAGGTAGCCAAAGCTTGCGATAAAGATACTTTTTCTACCTTACCCTCTGAGGTAGAATAAAAATTAGGATTTATTATTCCTATTAATAAAGATAAAAACAATAAAATAATAAATACTGTTAATATTTGAGAAAAGATTTTTTTCATAAATTTATTCGAATTACTTTAAACCAATTAACAAATTGTATTTTAACCCAAATTGTAAAGAAAAGCAAATCTTAAAGATAATATTCTAAATTTAGAAAATTCTTCTTTAATCTTAACTCAATCTGAACTCTGCCTTCAGATTTATTGTATTTATTAAAATTCATATTTATGGTATTATTATGGTATTATTATGGTATTATATTAAACAATATCTGGGTTATTTTTAACAAAGCTAGCTCAAATATCATAATGGGCTCGTAGTTTAATGGCAAAACACTACATTCGCATTGTAGAGATATGGGTTCGACTCCCATCGAGTCCACACCTAAAAAATTAGATAACAAAAAAACAATCTATAATTTTCGATTTTAGATTAGCGACCAATTAATCGCCGACACTATTAATTGGTTTGATTTTGCTATCAAGCAATGCCAGTTTGACAAAAAATCAAAAATTAGGTAAGATGTTTAAACTCTTAACCGTAACGATTAAGAGAGTATTTTGACAATTTATTAAAAGGAGGTGTTACGATGAGTAACAAAAAAAGAACCAAAAACGTTTTGATTGTCTTATTCATAACGATCTTCTACCTCGTCCTAAATTTTCCCGCTTTAACAATGGGAATCCAAAATTTTTATATGGAAATTAAACCGCGGAAGACAGGCCTTCAAGCCACCTACATTTTTCATTTCACTATAGAGAAAAAAATTGAAGTTCATCAATCCATCACGTTAGTCTGGCCACCGGGCACCACAATTAATCCCCCTCTCCCGGAAGATCCAAAAGAAAAAAATGAGAGACTAAAACAGATCATAGAGTCAATGAGTATTGGCCTCTCTCCGTGTTCCTCATGCCAAGGATTACCTATTATTGAAACTGACAAACAAGGATTTCTCAAATTAACCTTCAATACTCATATTGAATTAAATCCCGATATTCCGGGATACAAAAATATTTACGTGACCGTACCAGACAGATGCGGATTTAGCAACCCCAAAACAGCTGGAACTTATACCTATAAGGTAGCTACGGCACCAGAACCTGAATATAAAACTACAACTTTTGACATAGTAAACAGCCAGACTCAGACTCCTCAAGTAACCATCGAGCCACCTATTTATAATGCCAACGCTCAATACAAAATTGAATTTGAGGTTGGAGCGGGCGGTTGGTTAGGTCGAGGAACAGGATTAATAAAAATTAAGTTCCCGGAAGAAACCAAATTCCAAAGACCTATACCAGAAATTAAACCAGAACACATTAGCATTAATGGTAAAATACTGGGTAAAGCGCCCAATGGCACCAAAAACCTAATTAACTTTACCACGCCAGTAGAAATTCCTGATAACGGTAAGGTGACGGTAATTTTTGATAAAAAAGCCGGGCTCATTAATCCAAATAAAATCCAACAGTATCAATTAGAGGTAGCTACATCTATTGATACTGAGTGGGTCAAATCAAAACCCTATAGTATTCAACGTGGGGTGGCTATTTTGGAGGTAGAACCTGCTAAAGTGAACCGAATCGCCCAATACAAAATTCTTTTTGTTCTGGATAACGGAAAATTAAATAAGGGAAATGGTATTTTAATTCGTTTTCCCAAGGCAGTTATTTTGCCTCAAAAAATTTCTTCCAATTGTGTTTTAGTAAACGAGAAACCAGTTTTTGCCGCCAATTTTAATTCTTCCACTAACGAAGCTGTGGTTTTTCCTGATGCGGAAATTTTAATAGGTGAGAGTGTAGAAATCACTTTCACTAAAAAGTGCGGCATCAAAAACCCTAAAGATCCCTGTCAAATTAAAATGGAATTCAAGCCGCAAAATTACGATAGTTTTGAAGAGACTCAGGCAATAGAAATTGTAGCAGGAAAACTGGAAATTAATGAAATAAAGATTGAGCCACCGAACGCCTATGCACTAGCCAAATATCAAATTAAGTTCCTCTTAGGTGACAATGGTGGACTCAAAAAAGAACAAAATATCTATATTATAAAATTGGCTGAAATCATTGAAACCAAAGTTGAGGCCAAATTGGAAAAATTAGACAATGAAATTGCTGAAATAATACCTACGGAAATCAAAATCGATAAATCCTCTCTCATTATTACCTGCAAAACAGATATTGCTCCAGCGACTAGCCTAATTTTATCTTTGGATAACATCGCTAACCCCAGTTCTAATACTTATGAATTGAGCATCAAAACTGATACTGAACCAGAACTAGTATCTGCCTCTTACACCATTTTACCCCCACTTCCTAAGGCTGAAATAAATATCTCGGGTGGAAAAATAGGTAGAGCTGGATGGTACACTGAACCCCCTATTGTTGGTTTTTCTTGCTCAGACCCAGAAGCTAAAATTTTTATCTTCTGGGATGGCAAAGAAAATCAAATTATAGAGTACAGTCGAGAGATGCCGCTAGAGGCCGGCCAGTATATAGCAAAACTGCATTATTATGCCGAAAACCCGTATGGAAAAATGCCACCGAAAATGAAAGAATTTAAAATAGATACAGAAAAACCCATTGTCATCATAGATTCACCCAAAGAAGCTACTAGTTTAACTAACACTTCGAATTTGCTGGTATCTGGTCGCGTTACTGCTATGAAAACAGTAATTTATGGCCAAGATACTATGACAATTGACAAGATGGTACAGGTTAACGGCAGACAAATAAGCGTGAAAGAAACGGGCGAATTTCAAATTGAACTTACTTTAAAAAATGAAAAAACCCAAATAATAATAGAGGTCCAAGATGAAGCCGGTAATAGCCTATTCAGGGAATTTATAGTTTTTTATGACCCAATGCCACCAAAATTAATAATCCTTACCCCCCACAATAATGATTGCTTTCTAGTGCCGAAAATAACCATACAAGGAACAACAGAACCGGAGGCTCAATTGCTGATTAATGGTGAAATAATTTTTGTAGAGGAAGATGGTTCATTCGCTACAGAAATTCTGTTTCCCAACCTCGGAAAACACAATATTGTTATTGAAGCCACAGATAGAGCTGGTAACACCACGAAGCAAAATATTGAAATACATATTGGTTATATAATAGTTTTAAAGATTGGAGAAACAAAAGCTACAGTCAATGGAACTGAAACAGTTTTGGATATTCCACCTTATATTAAAAATGGCAGAACGCTAGTGCCTTTTAGATTTATAGGCGAAGTTCTCAAAGCTCAAATTTCGTATGCCAGTGATCCGCTCTCTGGAAAAGTATTAAATGTCGCTTATTACCTCAAAAATGAATTAGGGATAGTCTACATTAAATTGATCCTAGGATCCAATATAGCGATAGTAAATGATAAGAAAGTAGTTCTTGATGTTCCTCCTGAAATTAAAAACGGCAGAACGTTTGTACCTATTAGATTTGTCTCAGAAAATCTAGGCGCCCAAGTAGAATGGGAGGCCTCAACCCAGACCATAACAATTAAATACCCAAAAATCTAATATAACATAATAATCAGGTGGTTAAATTTTCTAAATTCCTAAATAGAAAATTTAACCACCTATTTTTATATTGCATTTTTATTATCTGTATATTAACTACTTAGTCGGGAACGGCGGACTCGAACCGCCAATCTTCTGGTCCCAAACCAGACGCCTTACCATTAGGCCAGTTCCCGTAAAAAATTACTCTCTAAGATAACTCGAAAACCATCTGTTATACGCTCTGAACAGTAAAAAGTATAAACTATTTCTTCTATAATTTCAAGCAGTTTCAAAATTTATAAGATTTAACCAACTAAAAACTTATTTCTTTCTGTTGACAAATAAAGCTAAAATATGGTAAAGTCATTAGGTATAAAGAATACTAAATATAAATAAATGACTATTTTTCAAAAAATTGTTAATTACTTTAAAACTTCTATTAAAGAGTTGAAACAGGTAAATTGGCCTTCCAAAAAAGAAACGTGGCGTTACACTTGGAAAGTTATCAGTTTATCTTTAATAGTAGCTTTGGCCTTAGGAGTTATAGACTTTATTTTATTAAAGCTAATAGCTTTGATTATTTAATTGCTTAATTAAGATCTAGGCTTTAACTAGAATATAATAATATATCTGTTAATTGTTTATATAAATTTTTTAAATCATCATCGTCAGTATGGCTAAACAACAAATAAATTTAGGCCGTAATTGGTATGTTATTCATACTTATTCGGGCTATGAAGACGCGGTAGCAAAAAATTTAAAACAAAGAGTAGAAGGATTAGGAATGCAAGATAAAATTTTTAATATTTTAGTGCCTAAAAAGAAAGAAATTAAAATTAAGCATGGTAAAAGAGTGGTGGAAGAAGAAAAAGTTTATCCCGGCTATATTTTTGTTGATATGGAGGTAACGGATGATTCTTGGTATGTCGTGAGGAATACCCCAATGGTTACTGGGTTTGTAGGAGCAGGCACCACCCCTCGACCAGTTGAAGACGAGGAAATAAAAGCCATCTTAAATCAAATTGGAGAAACTGAACCAAAATATAAAATTGATTTTAAGATAGGTGATATGGTTAAAATTACTGATGGCCCCTTTAAAAACAGCGAGGGTAAAGTAAGTGAGATAGACCAAGAAAAAGGCAGAGTTAAAGTAATGGTGCCTCTATTTGGCAGAGATACACCTGTCGATTTAGATTTCCTTCAAGTTAAAAAAGAATAATCTTCAATAAATTTTACATAAAAACAATATGGCTAAAATCATTAAAGCAAAGATTAATTTACAGATTTCAGCTGGTCAAGCCAACCCAGCTCCACCAGTAGGACCAGCTTTAGGGCAACACGGAGTAAATATTGCAGAGTTCTGCTCCAAATTTAACGAACAAACTAAAAACCAACAAGGTGAAATTATCCCGGTAGAAATAACTATCTATCAAGATAGAAGTTTTGATTTAGTGTTTAAACAACCGCCTGTTTCAGATTTACTCCGGCGAACAGCTCAAATTGAAAAAGGTGCCTCCAATCCCCTCAAAAACAAAGTGGGAAAAATTACCAAACAACAAGCGCTTGAAATCGCCAAAAGAAAATTACCTGATTTAAATACTACAGATTTAAACAGGGCGGTTAAAATGATAGAAGGCACGGCTAAAAGTATGGGCATTGAAGTAATTGAAGGTTAACCAACAAATAAATTACCTAGTCAGCCAACTAATATGTTGATATGACTAAAAATAAAAGACAAAAAGGCCGGCTAATTGCCCTAGAGGGCATTGATGGATGTGGTAAATCTACCCAAATAAAGCTCTTAAAACAAACCCTAAGACGAAAAGGGTATCATGTTAAATTCATTGATCTGCCTTCGCACGGAGAACCTAGTGCTTATTTTGTAGATAAATTCCTTAAGGGTAAATTTGGCTCTATAGAAATAGTTGGTCCTTACCGGGCAGCTATTTTTTTTGCTTTAGACCGATACGATAAAAGTTTCTTGATAAAACAATGGCTCAACGAAGGTTTTATTGTTTTAGCTGATCGCTATTTAGGTTCCAACTTGGCTTATCAAGGAGCTCACTTCGACAACCCCGAGCACAAAAATACATTTATAAATTGGCTATTTGATTTAGAGTATAACATCTTTCAAATACCAAAACCTGACTTAAATATTGTCTTGGATGTACCAAGCATTGTCACTCAAAAATTAATAACCCAAATAAAGGATCGACAAAAAATAAAGACAAAGGAAACCTATCTGGGAAAAGCTAAAAAAGACCTCTACGAAAAAAATGTTGCTTACCAAGAAACAGTGAGACAAATTTACTTAGAATTAACTAACTTATATCCGCAGTTTTTTAAAATTATTCCCTGTTACCAGAACAATCAACTATTAACTATAACCAAAATACATCATCTAATTTGGCAAAAAGTTGAAGCCCTGCTTTCGTAATAAACTTAATAAAAACCACCTTAACTGTTCAGTTAAGGTGGTAGTAATTTTAAACCAAAGTAACCCTGTTTTAAATTAACTCAATTGATTCTTGACCTTGATAAATGGTAAAATTACTGTTATTTTTATCTACTTGTATCTCAAAATCATCAAAAATCTGGGGCAAGCGAGATTGAACTTCTTGTAAAAGATTACAAGCTACAAAACGAATTTCTGGATGAGCGGCTTTTTGAGTTCTAATGAAAAACCAATGACGCCATTCATCAAGGTTAAAAGTCTGAACAATCTGACTTTTAATACCTATAGGTAACCATTGCCTAGCCTCTTCCGCTTTCAACCCTAAAGCAATTAAAGCAACATACATTTTCTCGATTTTAGATGTAAAACTGGCAATCGTTTCTTCCTCTGTATCTAAATTTATTTTTTGGGTTACATCAATTTCTTGGTAAGGCAGGATAAATTTAAACCCACCTTTTCTCATTGGATTAACATATCTAGTTGATTCTTGGGTATAACTAGCAACTTTATTATGACCATTGCGACTACGAACATCTTCGTGGGTAAAACCCCGAGAAACATTGTTGAATAAAACCGTCATTGCTCGGTGGTGTAAAATCAATGATTTATTGGAGAAGGTTGGGTTAAAAATAAGTGAATACCTGTTTGTTGGTAACCAGTAAATAGTTTTAATTGGAAAAAGAACCGAATTATAATTGCTTAAATACACCATTAAATTATTTATAATTTCGGAATCCTTATTCCTTAAATAAGCCTCATTGAACATTCTACTATTGCCAGAAATAAAAATACTTTGATCAACCTCATCCAGACAAAATAGATGATTACTTTGCAACAACTCTAACTCTAGATCGCGCTGCTTATATTTATTCTTAACTTTAATTTGAAAGGTAAACCAAGAGTGTTCTAATACTGACCAGTGTTTCATTTCTATGAGGGCGCCAATGAACTCTTCAGGCGTCTTGGTACTGACCTCAAAACTTTGATGGGAAACACAACCGCATTTTTTAACCAATTGATTCATGGCTGGAGGCATTAACGCGCCTACATTATCAGCTAAAATTTCAAAATCACCTTGTTTAAAAAGAAAATCAACCATTTAATCCCCTCCTTGGTCACTTCGTGGCCTCTAAAATATAATAATTATTAAGGAACAAATATACTAAGAAGATAGCATAGAAATAACTAAAGAGCAAATAATATTTAATCCGTACTAACATAACAAGATTTTGCATAGTTCCTAGAATACCTTCCACAATAAGAGATATTTATTTTGATTGACTTTTACCATTCTTTAGGTTATACTTAATAAGAAGGTATAAAATCAGTTAGGCAGTTATAAAACTAAATTAATGACCTTTATTAAAAGAGCTGCAGCCGGAATACTGTTTAATATAGGGGCAATTTTGGTATGCCAGAAAGTGCTAGAAGCTAATTTTCTTTTTACAGGATCATCATTTCAATTAATAAGTTTAGCCTTTGCCTTGACCTTGCTTAACCTTTTAATTAAACCCCTGCTACATTTTTTCTTTACGCCCCTGATTTGGTTAACTTTCGGACTTTTTACTTTTATAATAAATGTGATTATTTTGAAAATAGCTGTCTATTTTGTACCGCAACTAGCAATTAATTCCTCTTTAGCATGGTTAGGGGCTTCTTTAATTATTAGTATCTTCAATTCGCTGCTTTATTGGATAAAATAGTTAATAATAAAATTTTATAAAGCTTTATTTAATATATGAATGTTTTAACCTTAGTTAATATTCTACAAATTGTGGTAAGTGTAGCTTTAATAATTTTAGTGCTTCTGCAACGTCAGGGAAGTGGTTTAGGTGCGCTAGGGGGCGGAAGTACTCAATTTTTTAGCGACAGACGCGGTCTAGAAGAATTCGTCTTTGATTTAACTGTTATCCTAACTATGATTTTTATTGGTTTGGCAATTATGTCTTTTTTAGTTTAAGAAAAATATGAACAAGATCGTCTCGACTGTGATCTCCCAATGGCGACATTTCACAAACCGGGAAAAAATCTTATCGATTTTATTCTTGAGTTTAATACTCTGGGGAATAATCAGCGGAGTTAATCTATTATTAAATAAAATCAGCACTAGAGTACCTCAAGAAGGCGGTACTTTGCGTTTAGGTCTTATTTGTCAACCAATTTATATTAATCCTATTTTAGCGCAAGATAATAATTGTGACCGCGATTTAGAGGAATTAATTTTTGATGGATTATTCAGTATTGATGGCAAAGGTAATTTTATTCCCAGATTAGCAGATAAAGTAGAAATTAGCAATGACAATAAAACTTATACTATTTCATTAAAACGAAATGTTTTTTGGCATGACGGTATACCTTTTAAAGCTGAGGATGTAATTTTTACCATCGATACCATCCTTAACCCTCAAACTGATAGCCCATGGAGATTAAACTGGCAAGGAGTGGTAACGGAAGAAATTGACGATTACACTGTTCGTTTTAATCTAAAACAACCCTATAGCTTTTTTGTACAGAATTTAACTTTAAAAATTATACCAAAACATATTTGGGAAAACGTTGACTTTAAAAATATCCGTTCGAACCCTAGAAACTATTTACAACCAATAGGGACCGGCCCTTATCTTTTCGAAAAACTCAATGTTGGAAAATTAGAAACTTCAGCAGCTGGAAAAATTAAAAGTTATTCTTTATTAGCTAATCGCAAATATTTCATAACTCCTCCAAAAATAGATAGAATTATTTTTAATTTTTATGATAATTACCAAGAAGCAAAAAAAGGCTTATTAGCTAACGAAGTGGACGGTATTTCCCCTCTAGATATAGCTGATATTAATTTCTTTAAACAAAAGAAAAATTATCAAATAAAATCTATCGTCCTGCCTCGCTATTATGCGGTTTTTTGGAATCTTAAAAAACCAATTTTTAGCCCCAAGGTTAAACAAGCTCTGGCTTTAGCTATTAATAAAAAGGCCTTAATACATAACGTTCTTCAAGATCAAGCAATTCCTATAGATAGCCCTTTTTCTTTATTGCCCAGCGTTAATAACCCCTATTCCCCTCAGCAAGCGATTCAATTACTAGCTTCAGAGGGTTACACTCAAGATAAGCCATTATCTTTTGAGTTATCATTGCCGGATAACCCCGAATTAATAGCTGTCGCTAAATTCCTCCAAACTTCTTGGCAAAATATCAATGTCCAAGTAAAACTTCAAATTTTGCCAACTTCTGACTTAAAAAAAGAAATAATAGACAAACGTTCTTATGACGCACTTCTTTTTGGTGAAATTTTAGGTCAAAAGGCTGATTTATTTTCTTTTTGGCACTCTTCCCAAATAGAGTATCCCGGCCACAACTTATCTCAGTATAAAAACCCGAAATTAGATCAACTAATAGAAGAAAGAAAACAAATAACTATGGATGCTAAAGCCGAAGCAGAGTATCAAGCAAAAATTAAAGATATTCTAAACACCGACCAACCTGCTCTTTTTCTTTATAATCCTTTCTATCTCTACCTACTACCACAAAAGGTTAAAGGAAATGAAATTAAAATAGCCAATTTCCCAGCTGAACGTTTTAATGATATCCAAAATTGGTATATCTTTTCTAAGCGGAAATTCTAAAGCTACCATCTTCTTACTAAATTAACTACAAGCTACTGCCCACTCTAGATAACAAGATTGATATTATCTGCCGGAGTGGTGGAATTGGTAGACACGTACGGTTCAGAATCGTATGCCTTAACAGCGTAAGGGTTCGAATCCCTTCTCCGGCACTGACTACTCTAATTACAACTCGCTACCAAGTATCAACTAACTACAACCTACTGCTAGATACAAATTAAATTGACTATTCAATCTAATCTTTAAATTAATAACTAATATATAAAATTAATAAAAAGAATTAATAAAATTAAATTAAAAATTTAATAAAATTAAATTAAAAATTTAATAAAATTAAAATAAAAATTTAATAAAATTAAAATAAAAATTTAATAAAATTAAAATAAAAAATTACTATTAATTAATAAAATAAAAAAAACACAATATAAATATCTTAAAATATTAAGATAAAATTAATATTAACTTAAATTTAACCATATGATTACACCTAAAGAAAAACATCCTTCAAGCATAGTCAGGATTATTCCCTTGGGAGGACTAGAAGAAATTGGTAGAAATATGACTTTAATTGAATATAATAATGAAGTTATTATTATAGACGCTGGCTTACAATTTCCTGACGAAAACACCCCCGGTATTGATTTTATTATTCCTAATATTTCTTATCTCACAAATCATCCGGAAAAAAAAGTGTTAGCCTTATTTATAACCCATGCTCACTATGACCATATTGGAGCTATTCCTTACCTTATTGCGCAATTAAATTACCCCCCAATTTATGCCACACCTTTAGCTAAAGCGATTATCTTAAAACGGCAAGAAGATTTTCCCTACCTTAAAAAATTAACTATTAACACCTTTAATATTGATAAAAATGAAACTATCTTTAAAGGTGCCTTCAAAATTCAGCCTTTTCATTTAAATCATAATATTCCTGAAACGGCCGGCTTTGCCATTACCACCCCTCAGGGTTTAATAATGTATGCAACTGACTATAAATTTGATTTTCAACCAATTGCTGACAAGCCGGCTAATTTAAATCAGATAGCCAGATTAGCCGGCAAAGACACTGAATTATTAATGTCAGACTCAACGAATGTAGAAATGCCGGGTCATTCTATTTCGGAAAGCGCAATTATGGAAAATTTAGATAAAATTTTCGCCCAAGCCGAAGGTAGAATTATTTTAGCCACTTTTTCCTCCTTGATTAGTCGGCTTCAACAAGCAATTACTCTTTCTGAAAAATATAATCGAAAAGTGGTGGTAGAAGGATTTTCTATGAAAACCAATCTTAACATCGCCCATAAATTAGGCTACCTCAAAACCCAAAAAGGGACGATCATTAATTGGAAAGAGGCTGAAAGAATTAATCCTAAAAACCTAACAGTCCTCTGCACAGGAGCCCAAGGTGAAAGCGAGGCCACTTTAATGAAGATAGTTAACCGAGAACATCGCTATCTAACAATAAAAAAGAATGATTCTGTTATTTTTTCTTCTTCTATCGTACCGGGCAACGAATTAGCTGTTCAATCATTAATTGACAGCCTAAACAAACAAGGAGCCAATGTCTATCATTATAAAATATTAGATATTCACTCTTCTGGTCATGCTTATCAGGAAGATTTGAAAATGATGATCAATTTAGTTAAACCCCGATTCTTTATGCCCATCCATGGTCACTTTTCTAAACTTAAAGAGCATTGCAGATTGGCAGAATCTGTAGGCGTTCCTTCGGCTAATATTGTCTTAGCAACGAATGGACAAATAGTCGAAATGGCGCAAAACAATGTCACGGTGACCCAAAAATTTGTACCGGCTAATTACATAATGGTAGATGGTTTAGGAGTAGGTGATGTTCAAGAAATAGTACTGCGAGATCGTCAAACTTTAGCTCAAGACGGCATTTTTATTATCATAGCAACCATAGATAAAAAAACAGGCTTACTTTATCAGGAGCCTGAAGTGATTTCCAGAGGCTTTGTTTATATGAAAGAATCTCAGGAATTAATTGGAGAAACTAAGAAAAAAATTAGAGAAATAATTCAAAGATTAGCTAAAGATGGCGAGACAGCTGATTCTTATACCCGCAATATTCTACGAGAAGAAATAGGCGCCTCTTTGTTAAAAAAAACACAAAGACGACCAATGGTATTGCCAATAATTATTAAGGTGTAACTCGCCTCACAATATAGGAATTTTCTGTTTATTTATCCCTTCTAGGAAATAGAGGGGATATTTTTTTTAAGAAAATAGTCTGCTTATCATAAGTCCTATCAACTACTGCCCCTAATTGCAAATCTTCTAAGACACGACGGCTAATTTCAGGCATAATAGGCTGAAGGTGATAAATAATCTCAACTAAAATTAAAACCAAATTAGCCAGAACTGTCTCGGCTTGCTCTATCTTTACCCAAGGTTTAGTAAACGTAATGTATTTATCCAATAGAGACACTAACTCCCATAACGAAGCCACGGCGTCATTGAACCGAAACTCATAAAAAGCTTGGTCATAATTTTGAAGTTTGTTTTGAAGATGACTCATTAATGTTTGCCCTTCAAAATTTTCTACGGCTAAACTATTTGAGGCTAAATTAATAGCTCGATGATAATTATCCCCTAAACTCATTATTCTACTGATCAAGTTACCTAAACCTAAAGATAAATCACTTGTATATCTCTCATTGAGACGATTAAAAGAAAAATCCCCATCTTCAAAAGGAGAAAATTCCCGCAGTAAAAAATATCTAATTACTTCTGGGTCATAGGTTTTTACCAGTTCAAAAGGATCAATAATTGCTCCTTGAGATTTAGAAATTTTTTCTCCAGTTATAGTTAAATAACCGTGAATAAAAATAGTTTGAGGTAAAGGCAGGCCAGCCGAGAGAAGCATGGCCGGCCAATAGATAGCGTGAAATCTGGAAATACCTTTGCCGATAAAATGTATCACCTCACCTTCTTCCCACCATTGAGTAAATAAGGAAGAATTTTCTCCATAACCCAAAGCTGAAATATAATTAGTTAAAGCGTCAAACCAAACATAAATAATTTGGTTTTCATCATTGGGCACTCTGATACCCCAATTACCTGCCCTTTCTTGTGAACGAGAAATACTGAAATCCTCCAAACCTTGTTTGATAAAATTTAAGATCTCATTTTTTCTAAATTCTGGAACAATTTTAATTTTGTCATTAGCAATGATCTGTTCAATTTCTTTTTGGTAACGACTGAGTTTAAAAAAATAATTTTCTTCTTTAACTACAATTGGTTTAGTATTTTTATGTTCTGGACAAAAACCATTTATCAATTCGTTTTCTTTATAAAAAGCTTCACAACCGATACAATACAAACCTTCGTAATTTTTTTTATAAATATCCCCCTGATCAAAAATCTTTTGCCATAACTTTAGAACCCCCTTTTTATGCCGCTCTTCAGTAGTGCGAATAAAATCATCATATGACAAATGAAAAGCCTCCTTTAAATGTCTGAAACGCTCAGCGTTTTGATTAACAAATTCTTGAACAGGCAGACCTTTTTCTTTGGCTGTTAAAACATTCTTCAAACTATTTTCATCTGCCCCTGTTAAATAATAAACTTTATGGCCTTTTAAACGCAGAAAACGAGCATAGGCATCAGTCTGTACTAATTCCAAAACAAACCCTAAATGCGGGCTAGCATTTACATAGGGCAAAGCAGTGGTGCAAAAATATCTCTGAGGCATATTCATCAAGATAAATTTTCTTTTTTACACTAACCGGCGCTGAGGTAAATAACTCTCCAACCTACCTGATCTCCAATCTTTTATAAACTCTAAAAAGGTAGCTGTTAAAGGTAAAACAATGATTATTCCTATAGCGCCAGCCAGTTTACCCCCAACTATTAAAGCTATTATAATAATTAAAGGATTTAAATTCATCATTTTTGATCTTAGCAAAGGCGCAATAAATCCTTCTATTTGCTCTAAAATAAAAAGCGTCAATAAAATTATTAAACCCAAACCCCAGCTTTGAGTAACGCCTAACAAAAAGCTTATTACCATTAAGATGAAGGGACCTAGATAAGGAATAAAATCAAGCAATCCGGCAGCCACAGCTAAGAATTCAGCGTAGGGAACACCCAAAATATTAAAAGTGGCAAAAACCATTAAACCGAAGAATAAACTAAGAATTAATTGAGAATAAAACCAACCGCTAATTTTATCTCTAGCTTTGGTCCAAAGATATACCCCATAATCTTCATATTGCCAAGGCAGTATAAACCGAATTCCTTTTTCTATCCCATCTTTCTCAGTATTGATAAAGAAAGAAATAATAATGAGTAAAACGATGGAAAAGGTACCTCCGAAAATCTTGCTAATTGTACTGATGCCTTGTTTAGCATAAGAAAGCAAATTACCCTGTCCAGAATTAAAGGTGTCCCAAAAATTGCCAGAAACAATATTGTTTAATCCATATTTTTGCCACCACTCTTTAGTGGTCTCTAAGTTAAACCAAACTGACAACCTATTAATCAAAGCTGGTATGTTTTTATTAATTATCTCTAGGCCTAGATAAACCAACAAACCTAAACCAATAATCAAAACTGCATACACCAAGGCGGTAGCAAGCCAACGATTAACTTGCCGTTGAGATATATAATCAATTGGTTTTTCCAGTAATGAAGCTACAATAAATGAAACTAATAACATTAAAATTAACGAGCGAAAATACCAAATCCCTAATAAAATTAATAGTGGCGCATATAAACGCCAAGCGCTAGCCCAAGATAAATTTATAGTATTGTTAGAATTATTTTCTTTGAACATAGAAGTAAAAGTTTAAAAATTAATCTAATTAATCTGTACTTTTTCAGATTAATTTAATTTTATTATACTATAGCTTTTAAGAATAATCAAATTTTAGCTAAGACAGAATTAAAGCCAACCTTTGATTGGTGGGCTTAATAAAAAAGGTCAGTAAATATCTGTTTACTGACCTTTATTGTTCAATTTATCTAGTATCTCTAGATAAATTAAATTATTAATTTTATTTTGATCTTGATTAATTTTCTATCAGGATCGTTGGTTTCTAAAACCAATAATCCGGTTTGAGTCTGAGGGGCTATGAGATATTCTACGTCGTTGAGAGTTAAAGTAATCACTGTTTCTTTATTGGGCTTGATAGTCCCACTAATTTTATTGGTTTTAATAAACTTAGGAATTTCTAAGATTTTCCATTGAAGATCCAATTGACCTACATTTTTCAAGGTCAATTCATAACTGTTTTTCTTTCCCAGAACTATGAGTAAGTTCCTGTCTACTGTCTCTGGCTTTAAAACCAATTGGGGATGAGGAAAGTCTGCTAGTTCTGACAGAGTGACAGAAGGGTCACCGTAAATTTCTAACGATAAGACGGAATATTTATACTGATGACTGTATTCTGTATCGAACCCTTGGTACAGCTCTGGTAATTTAGAATGTATAAACTTACCAATAGTATCTTGGGGCAAATCAGATGAACAAAGACAAACCGCTCTAAGAATATTCAACCCGCTACTCATTATAGCAGCTTTTTTCCCAACCTCAAAAGGTAATTGAGTAATTCTGTTATCTATCTTCGGAACAATCGTGATGATGGAATTTTGAGCTACTGTATCAATGTATTGATCAGAATCTAAATAAACTAAAACAAAGGCAATTCTGTTTTGTTTTTGGATTTCATCAGCTGGAACCAACGGAGTAATCTCAATTTCCTCGTCACAATCAGCATAAGAGTCTTTATCTAGATCTTCCCTCCAAATAATCCGCTGAGGCGAAGAAAAATAATGATATGGAATAATATTATTCTTTTGATCTGCGGGAAATTGGAGTTTTCCTGATTCTAAAAAAACTAAATGACTTTGATTAAAAATTTTTGTACTCTCGTTAAGTACAAAATCTGGCTGAGGTTGTTCCTCAAACCCATTTCCATCAGGACCTAGACCTTCGGTTTCATACAAGGCGGAAAACTGAATTCCCTGTTTGTGTAGGGCTGATTTTATTCTTTCTCCTTCCTCTGTAGGATTATACCCTTTCAAGTGCCATTTTTTACCTTCCCAAGACCCTAAATATTGCCTAAACTGACAAATAGGGAAAATTCCACTGGTAATTATTTTCTTCGCTTTTTCTTTGACAACTGGCACAGAAATCTCAAAAGGCCATCTACCTATAGGCAAATCGTCGACAAAAAAATCAGTATTCAATCGCGCTTGATAACCGTACTCTGGAAAATCTATGGTCTCTGTTCTAGGTTTTAAATTACCCATAAACAGTACGTACTCCAAATTAGAAATAGAGTTGAAGTATTTAGTAAGTGCAGTAGGGTCATTGGGAATTTTTAAGTCAATAAGGGATTCAATTTTGAAACTAAACTGATGCTGTTTTTTATTAATCAGATCTTGTACTAATTCTGACTTCACCTCTTTTTCAAAAAGAACTAGATAAACAGGCTTGGTCTCAGCCCTAACTAAAGGGTTAATTAAAAACAACAAAACAATCAAAATTAAAATTTTTTCTTTCATTTTACCTCCTTTTACCTCCTTTTTATTGTTAAAATACTAAATATAGTATAACAAAATATCCCAGCAGTGTCAAACTAAAATAGCGGAAGGAAATCCGCTATTTTATTAACTTCTAAACTTATAAATGGTATTCAATTAGAAACTGCCGGGATTAATTTCTCTCCAATTAAACATAGGGAAGATTTTAATATTAATATCTTTAGCAACATAATTACCACTGGTTCCCCAACACTCAATCTTATAAGTGTAATTAACAGGACTGCTAACTCTGGGAAACCTAAAAGCATACTCCTTATTAAATGGTTTATCTACATTGCCTTGCAGCTCAGAATTTAAACCGCAATTATCAGGCACGCACGACAATTCACAACGTTCACAATCTGTATCGCTATTAGTTTGAAAAATTAATTTAGTAGGTACTCCGGAAATATTAATTAAAGGATTTCTAATAGTATTATCTTGGCCATTAAAAGAAAAATCATTAATGGTGCAAATACCAGAAACAATAGGAGGAATTGTATCATCTCCAGAATCATCATCTCCTAAATCATCTCCTAAACCATCATCTTCAGAGCCATCATCGCCTAAATCATCATCTACAGGTGGCTGAGTTACAAAACAATTATTAAAACACGCCTCAACATCAGTGTACAAACCTGATGAGTCTTGGTAGCACATTCCGAATTCAGAATCACAAGAAAAAGATACCTCGCAATCATTATCTAAATCGCAAGTATCAGGACCTTCTCCTAAGACTTCAAGGCAACGAAAGTTGTCACACATTCTATGCTTTTGAATACCGCAATCTTCATCACTAGCACATTCATCTATCCCGCACGCCTCAGGTATAAGAATACACTGATTGCCTTGGCATTGAGTATAAGGAGCATAAGTATAACCATAAGAAAAATCATAACCATTACCGGGTAGTGGAATTTCTATAGGTAGAATAGTTTCAGCCATAGCGTGAGATACAAAAGGCTGGATAAGACGAGAAAGCCCTTGGGGTATAAAAGGTAATTCCAGATTTTCACCTGCGCCCGGAAGAATAATAGTAGTATCACCATCTTCTATAATGCCTTCGGGGTCGATCTCTCCACCCCCGGGAAGAGTAGGCGTACTAGAATAATTCGGATTATCAGGATCCGGATCAGTCCATCCCGTCAGATTCACACGAGGCTCAGTAGTAGGGGCAGTAAGGTCAACCCCACCACCTCCCCCACCGATAGTAGTTATCAAAGGCCAAGGTGAAGGTATAGGAGGAATAATAGGCATAGGACCGGGCGAAGAAACAGGGGGCAGGGTAAGACCGGGCTCAACTGTAAGAGGAGGTTCGGAAACAGTAGGAGGTTGAATCGCACCCTCACAATCGCTATCTGACAAACATTGATCAGGTCCAATACCATCAACTATAACACATATATTATCTAAACATTCTGAATGAGCGCAAAGCATTCTCTCAGACTCATTAAAGGTAACAAGAGAGGCGGCTTTAGAAAATAAAACAGGCACTGTGGATAAGAAATAAATAGCTAAAAGAGTTAGCAGAAACGGCAAAATTTTCTTAATCATAAGATTTAATTAATTATTGATTTAGTGAAAAATTCCAATCACAGTGGCGGAGATAGGGGTAATTTTTCCTTGGGCCAAGAAAGAGTCAAAATCAGCTTTGTTGTTGACCTGAGGCATTAGATCTTTGGGTAGATAATAATTTTTCATCATTAAGAGCTTGTTTTGACAAGTATCGCCCCACAAACCGGCAAAGCTAATCACTTCGGCCTGTTCTAAGTTGAGGTTGTAAGAACAAATTAATCCTTGATCATAAAACTTTAATTTTAAAGGGGTAATTAAAGTAAATTCCCCTGGTAAAGGATAAATTTCGTAACAAACAGCGTAAGTATTAGGAATTTGTTGAGCAATTTTTTGTTGTCTCAAATGAGTACCATCATTAATATGCCTTAATTCCATTAATTGTTTGGAAGGATCTTTAGTGATAATAAATGGCAAATTCGTTTTAATAGGGTAAAGAGAAATTGATTGATTTACCAAAGATTGAGCGCTAGCACCTAAGAAAGATTCTAGTTCAGCTTGGTGGTCGTTAAAGCTAATGACAATATTTTGATTTCTTGATCTAACAGGCACCCAGAAAGTATTACCTGAGGAGGTCTTCATTTTGGTTATCTGGCGATAGGATTCTGTGCCTAAACCGCTAGAAAAAACTTCATTCGGAAGAGGCACTAAACCAGAATCTTGAAGTAAGCGTTGAGGGGTAACATTATAAACCAACTCTTCTAAACGAGGGACTGAAGTTACTTTCGGAGTTTTTTTCTGGTAGTTAAGGATAAGCCCGATAACTCCCACTGCTAAAATAACCCCGATTAAGAGATAAATTTGTTTTTTGCTGGGTTTAGCCATAAAGTTAATTAATTAAAAATTAATTTAAAGAATCTAAATGAAATCTCAAAAACTGACTTGGAGTCATAATTGGTCTTAGTGCTAAATTACTTTAATTATAACCTTAATAAAATATTAGTCAAGGGTTGATATTAGTCATTCCAAGCTATAAAAAAGCCAACCAAATCCCTCTACCTCGCCCTAAAACTGTCTCAAGTTGCCCTAATCAAGAAAAGGGTGATAAAAAATTAATTTATAAAACTCCCTAATAGTTTTTTTATTTTTTGATCTTCTTTAATAGGACCTAATAGGGCTAAATTTAAAAATTGCGGTTTAATTAACTCCTTGGCTAATTTTTTTACCTCACTGAACCTGACATCTTTAATTTTCTTCAGATGCTCTTCTAAGCTAATAATTTGATTTTTTAGCAACGCTTGCGAAGCATAATCTGCCGCTACAGCATGAACATTTTCCGAAGATAGAGATAATCTTCCAATTAAGCAATTTTTAGCTTTTTTGACCTCAGCTTCATCCAGCCGGCTAATCTTAAAAGATTGAAATTCTTTTAAGATATGAGATATAGCTTCTAATACTCGGCCATTATTTACACCAGCGCTTACTGCCCACCAGCCAGTGTCTGTTTTTAAAGAGAACCAAGAATTAACATAATAAGCTAAACCCAATTTTTCTCTCAACAATTGAAAAAGACGACTTGACATTCCTGCGTCTAACACAGCATTTAAAACTTCTAAAGCATACTGACGGGGATCAAAGGTATTGAATGCTCGAAAACCTAACCAAAGATGAGTTTGTTCAGTGGATTTTTTTTGGATCAACAAATTAGGTTTAATTTGTTTTTCTCTAGTTTTTAATTTTGGCTTACCTTGCCCCAAAGGAATATTGTGAAAATATTTTTTTACTAAAGCTAAGGCTTTTGTTTCTGAAGAAGGCAATTTACCGCTAAGGGCCACCAACACGGACTGGCTTCTAAATTGAGATTGCCAATATTGTTGTAGGTCATCTCGAGACAATCGGGCTACTGTTTCCTTACTGCCTCCAATAGGCCAACCAGCTGGTTGATTGCCGTACAATAATTTTTCCCATAACTCATAAGCTGTAACTCGAGGATCATCAGCTAACATATTTATTTCTTCTATAATTACGCCTTTTTCTTTTTCTAATTCTTTTTCTGGCAATAAAGGATGAAGTAATATGTCAGAGGAAACATCCAAAGCCAAATCGGTATAATCTGCGCCTAGTTGAATAAATAAACCTGTTATTTCCCTATCCGTGTAAGCATTATAATAACCACCAACACTATCAATCTCAGTAGCAATTTTAAAAGTAGAAGGCCGCTTAGGGGTTCCTTTAAAATACATATGCTCTAAAAGATGGGAAATGCCATTCTGTTCTTTGATTTCAAAATCAGCTCCAGTATTTATTAAAACCAAAACCTTAAATGACAAAACCTCTTTTGAGGGTAATAATAATACCCGTAAACCATTAGAAAGATTTGTAAAATAAAATTTCCCTGCCTTTAACATAAAATTAAATTAATAGCTTTATATGAGGTCACCAGTTAATTTAAGAATTAAACATTTGGGATAACCAACCTATAATTTCTGGGATTTTTACTCTGACTTGATTCATAGAGTCTCGCTCTCTAATAGTTAAACTGTCATCTTCTAAGGTTTGGTAATCAATCGTTAAACAAAAAGGCGTACCTATTTCATCTTGCCGACGATAGCGCCTTCCGATAGAACCAGTAACATCATAATCGCAAGTAAAAGATGATTTTATTAAATTAAAAACTTCTCGAGATTTTTTAACTATTTTTTCATTGTTTCTTACTAAAGGAAAAACGGCTACTTTAATGGGCGCCAATTTGGAATTCAATTTTAAGACCACTCTCAAGTCCCCATTCTCATCATGTTCTTCTGCATAAGCGTCTAATAAAATAGCTAAAAAGGCCCGCTCCACCCCAACTGACGGTTCTATAACGTAAGGAAAATATTTTTCACCTGATTTCTCGTCAAAATAGCTTAAATCTTGACCAGAAAACTGGCTATGATTTTTTAAATCAAAATCCCCCCGATTAGCAATACCTTCTAACTCTGACCAGCCAAAAGGAAATTGATACTCAATATCTACGCACTTTTTGGCATAATGAGCTAGTTCTTCTAAGTTATGTTCGCGTTCTCTTAAATGATCTCTCTTGAGACCTAAAGAATCATACCAAGTTAATCGTTCTGTCTGCCAATAGTTAAACCACGAATCAGCTTCTTGGGGATTAACAAAATATTCTAACTCCATTTGTTCAAATTCGCGAGTTCTAAAAATAAAATTACCGGGGGTAATTTCATTGCGAAAAACTTTACCTATTTGCGCAATGCCTAAAGGTAACTTACCCCTCATCGCTGTAAGAATATTTTTGAAATTAATAAAAATACCTTGGGCTGTTTCCGGTCTCAAAAATACTGCATTAGCTGACTCTTCAGTAGCTCCTAAAAATGTTTTAAACATTAAATTAAATTTTTTTTCAGAAGTAAGTTCTCCCCCGCATAAAGGACAAGATAATCGATCCTGCTTTTTTTCTGGATCTGCTGGGCTAACCGGCAAAGAATCTAACCTAAAACGATTATGACATTGCTTACATTCTACCAAAGGATCGTAAAAGTTTTGTAAATGACCTGAAGCTTCCCACACTTTAGAATTCATTAAAATAGAGCTGTCTAAACCTACTATCTCTTCCCGCTGAAAAACTATGTTTTTCCACCATAATTTTTTTATATTGTTTTTTAATTCTACGCCTAAAGGTCCAAAATCCCAACTATTAGCTAACCCTCCATAAATTTCTGAACCGGGAAAAATAAAACCTCGCCTTTTGCATAAGGAAATAATTTTATCCATTAAATTGAAGGAAGAATCATTGGTCATTAATAAAGTTTAACTAAAAATTACGATAAAAGCAAGAGTTCTCTTAGAAAACATCAAGAATTAAAAAGAAAATTTTGAAAGACAGAATACGTCCTAAATTCAAAATTAAAGTTAATACCAGAACCAAAAAAGACAAGCTCCTTACCAACAAGACTGCCCACAAAAACGAAGATTTAATGCTTAATTTAAAATCCTTGAAAACTAAAAATACAATTTTGGCCTAATTTTAAGCAGCCAGCATTTTTAAGAGTTCGTCTTCCGTAATTATGCTGACCCCTAATTTGATGGCCTGCTGATATTTAGAGCCGGGATTATCTCCTGCCACTAAATAATCAGTCTGACGAGAAATTGATTCGCTTACCTTACCACCTTGAGCTCTAATTTTGGATTTAGCCTCATCTCGCGTCATTGTCTTTAAGGTACCAGTTAACACTAGGGTTTTGCCCGCCAATTGTCCTTTTTTAATTTCAGAACTAATCGGAAGCAAAGTAATACCTGAGGCAGCTAATTTCGTCATAAAATTTAAATTGTTCTTTTCCTGAAACCAAGTTATTACCGAAGCCGCAATTTTAGGACCAATGGTAGGAATATTACTCAGCTCTTCTGTTGTCAGGTTTTTACCCCATTCAATTATATTGTCAATCTTTAAATCTTTCTGCTCGCGCTGGAATTTACTTTCTAAATATTGCGCTACCAGTAAAGAATTTTCTTCTCCAAGATGAGGAATACCTAAAGCATAGATAAATTTATTAAACGGTACTTTTTTAGCTCGAGAAATAGCTAAAATAATATTAGCAGCTGATTTTTCACCATACCTTTCTAAGGGTTTAATATCTCCCTCTGTTAAATTAAATAAATCACTAGCATCTTGAATTAAACCTTCATCTAATAATTTATCTATTAATTTTGGTCCTACCCCCTTAATATCAAAAGCGCCTTTACTGACAAAATGATATAAATGTTCTGTAAATTTAGCCGGGCAATTTTTATTGGGACACCGAACTATAATACCACCCTCTTCCTGAACGACTCGAGTCCCGCAAACTGGACATTTGGTAGGAAATCTAAAAGGCTTTTCTTTTCCTTGCCGTAAATGAGGCAGAACCTTTACTACCTGCGGAATAACATCTCCAGCCCTAGAAATAATCACTGTATCATTTACTCTAATGCCCAGCCTCTTAATTTCTTCTTTATTATGCAAGGTGGCTCGGCTAATTATTACCCCTCCCACTTCTTTGGGTTCTAAGATAGCCACCGGAGTTAAAACCCCAGTTCTGCCCACTTGTACTCTAATATCCTTAACAAGAGTAGTAGTTTCTTTAGGTGAAAATTTATAGGCAATGGCTCCCCTAGGCGCTTTGCCTACTATTCCTAATAAATTAAAGTAATAGTTATCATTAACTATAACCACAATTCCGTCTATTTCATAAGGAAGCTGTTCGCGCTGCCGGGCAGTTTCTTCATGAAATTCAAAAATATCTTCTAAGGCATACAAGCGCTTATTAGCTTGATGGGTTTTAAAACCTAAAGCTTTTAAAATGATATGCTTTTCTTCATGCGTTTTATCACCACAATTGGTAATTAAATCGTAAGCATAAAAATCTAAATGCCTAGAAGCAGTTACTTTAGGATCTAACTGACGCAGAGAACCAGCGGCTACATTCCGAGGATTAGCATACAAAGGTAAGTGTTTTTTAGCTTGTTCTTGGTTAATCCTTTCAAATTCAGCTTTCGTTAAAATAACCTCCCCTCTTACTTCGATATTTTTAGGAAAATGAGCAGCTAAAAATTCCACTGCTGAAATTAAATTGGCTTTTCTTAAATTTTGGATTACATCCTCTTGACTTTCCAAGCGCAGCGGAATTGCTTCTATGGTTTTTAAATTGGCTGTAATATCTTCGCCTATTTTACCATCACCGCGTGTCGAGCCTTTAACAAAAATCCCATTTTCGTATTCTAACGATACAGCTAAACCGTCGTATTTTTGTTCTCCATAAAAATCCAACCTAGCTTCTGCAGGAAGCAATTTTCTAATTCGGTTGTACCAATTAATAATATCTTCTTTAGAAAACGCGTCGTTTAATGAGGTCATTCTAACCTTGTGCTCAACTTTTTTGAAATAACTTAAAGGTTTCCCCTCTACTCTTTGGGTAGGGGAATCAGGTGTAATTAAATCAGGAAAAATTTGCTCTAAATCAGCGAGTTCTTTTTTTAAAGAATCCAGAGCTTCATCAGAAATTAAGGATTGATTTAATACATGATAAGCATATCTATAACGATTGATTTCTTTTTTTAAAGCCTCTATTCTTTGACGCGCCTCTTCTTTGGAAATATTTTTTTTCATAACCTAGCAAAAAGCCAATTAAATAAGCATTGGATAGTGCAAATTACTCACCAATCCAAATTTCTAATCCCCTTCTAATAGTACCGGAAATTCCAATAGTCTCCATAGTGCCTAAAGTATCTAACTCATTAACCCATTCGCATGAAGTATTATTAAGCATTTCCGGTTTTTCTTGAATAACTCCGCTGATATTCTGGTAAATCAGCCACTCCATACAGGCATCAGCCGCATAAAAAGCCTTGACTGACTCTGGGGTTTCTGTGGCCTGATGCAAACTTTTAGTAAAAATAGTGGCTAAAATAACAGCCAAAATTAAAATAGAACTTAATAACAACAAACTTAAAAGAAAAATTTGACCCGAGGATGTTTGCTTAAATGTTAACAACATTGTTTTTTCTAAATTTTTGCCTAAAATTTAAGCGAAATAAATGAGTAGGCTTAACACCTTCTTAAAAGGAAGAGAAAAATAGATGCACATTTCTAGGAGTCACAGCGGTTTCTGCTCTAAAATTATAAGCTTCTTCCCTCACAGTCGTTTTAGCCTCCAATAAAATAATAATGCTTATTTGTGAGTTGCCACCCCCACCTTGTAATCTAAATTTGGCCTCTGTAACCTCGACGGTTGGATCAAATAGAGCTTCGGGTAAACTGCCACCAATCTCTTGGAATATATTGTTATCTTTAAATTCATAACAAGTGTCTTGCCAAATATTATCTACCCAATATTTAAAACAAATTTTTTTAGTATCTAAAATTTCAAAATCTTTTCCCATTCTAATGGCTCGCGCTATAATTTCTAAATTATTGCGGATATTATTGTCAGCATTCAAAATGCTATAAGCAACTTTTTCTGCCCTAGTAGTGCTAATATAGATTTGACTTAGAACGATAACAGTCATCATAAAAATACCGGTAGCTACCAGCACCTCTACTAACGTAAAACCTTTTAAAACATTATTTTTATGACTGTTATAGCGCATAAACATTATATCTAAACATTACTCTTATTTATTAAAATTACTTAAATTAAAAATTAAAATAATTAAATAAATGATCTTCAACAACTAATTGGTAATCAGTGTTTTTAGTACGCCACTTCATAATTATTTCGACTCTTATTTCATTTTGTTTTAGAAGATCGGGATGGACTGGATCACGAGTAGCTATATTAGTAATTTTAATTATTCTCTTAAAGGTAGTATCATCCCCTCGAGCATAATTAAAAAGTTTATCATTGGTATCATATTTTAGAGGACGCGCTGCTTCTTCATTCATTAAAGGAATTAAATAAGGAGTTTCTTCAGTAACCATAGCTTGAATTTCATACACTCCCTCATTTAACCCATTATTCCAGCTGATAGGCTCGCTGTTATTAAAAATCCTTAACAAGTTAGTATCTCGAATGTTTCTGACTAACTCCAGACCCTCTTGCGCTAAAAAACTAGCCGTTAACCTATCGCTAATATTAGTAACAGAATATAAAACCCTATTAACTACCAAAAAACTTGATAAAATCCCTACTATTAAAATAGAAATAGCCACTAAAGCTTCTATTAAGGTAAAACCTCTGGTTGAAGAAGATAAAATTTGCTTTACTCTCATAAATTCTAATCCGTTATCAAATTTTTATAGACCTGCCCACTTTTTGAGACTGTAATTTTATAGTAAGGAATATCAACGCCCTCTAGTTTTAAAATTAGAACTGCTTGGTTATTATCTCCGCTTAAAGCAGGGAAAAATACTACCCGCGGTTCTGGTGGGACATAACAAATACTATTTATATTTTTGTAAGATAGTTCTACTCCTTTTAAAAAAGAAATTTTTTCTACTGCCTCTCCTTCGTTGTAATGGTAATTGCCTTCTTTGGTAACAACGTTGCATAAATCTTTAAATATAATTATCTCGGTTTGCGGGACATCTTCTCCAAAATATACCCCCCAACCACAAATATTTTCTCCGGATTCGCTCAAAGTAGACATAGCTGAATGTTGCGCCCCTTGAAGCTCAAAAACAATCCTAGTAGCCATTCGAGTGAGTAAAGATGTATTTTCTGCCTGTCGTGAATAACCTAAAATCATAGTACTTAAAAGAGTAATAATAGTTATGGTCACCAACATTTCGATGATAGTAAAGCCAGCGTTCTGCTTAAACATTCCCAACTGTTTTACTCGCTGTTTTTGTGTAACTATTATCTTGTTATGGCCTAATTTCATAATTCTTAACTTATAGCTTTACTTTAACTATATAAATACATCATGAAAGTATAAAAACCATTATGCATTAAATCTGAACATAAAAGCACCGCCAAAGCGCTAAAAGATAAAATCGGCACAAAAGGTAAATAACTTTTCAAAGTTTTTTTCTTACTTAAAATTAAAATTATACCAATAAGCCCCCCTAATAAAGCGCTGATTAAATAAGCTACAAGAGCATTATTCCAGCCCAAAATAACCCCTATAAAAAGAATTACTAAAGCATCCCCCCAACCAAAATACTTTTCTTTAGTCAACCAAATAAATAAAGCGCAAAGGCCAAAAGGAATAATAGTAGCTGCCAATAAAGACCAAGGAGCATAACTTATAAACCACGGCCGCACCATTTCGATTTCGCCTAAGGTATAAACTCTAGGCAATAAGGTCCATTTCTGATTACCAAAACGTGCTGTATTCCCAACCAAGAATGATAAAATTAATCGCCAGATAAAACTTAGACCAATAGCAGGAATTAAAACATTATTAAGCACTAAATATTTTTTAAGGTCATAAACCGAGATAATTATAAAAACACATACCCAATAAAACCAAAAACCAACATTAATAAAAATCAATACCCTCTCCAAGATTGAAGTCGCCGGAGTCCAAAGTAGATATAAGGCATAGATCCTTCTAAATCTCCAGTATACTAACACGAACAAAATACCGGTAATTAATTCGACCAAAGGATACTGAGAAGAAATTTTTTTGTGGCAATGACTGCACCGGCCTTTTAAAATAATAAAACTCAACAAAGGAATTAATTCCCACCAGCTTAATTTAGCTTGACACTGAGGGCAATGAGACCGACCTGAGAAAGCTGACTCCTCGGTGTCAGCCCTCATAATAATTGTGTTCAAGAAGCTGCCTATAATAGTGCCGATTATGAAAAAGAAAATATACCACCACATAATAATTTATTTACGGTTTAACACAGTAAATAGTATCTTCTATCTCTGTGCCGCAATTAACCCCATAGATATTATTACCATCAATATCGTCATCTAAAGCAGGATCTTTTGTTTCCAAGACACTACCTAAAACATAATCTTGACCAGAAGTACCATATTCATAGCTATACCCAGAATTAGATAAAGGATCCCGAGGAATTTTAGATACCCCAATTCCAATATAAGGGTCGGTTAAGATATCGGAAAGTTCTTCCCAATTTGAGGCTCGTGGATAAAATTGATACTTACTATAGTATAGCTCTAAAGCCACCATGGTATTATGTAAATCGGCAATTCGTCGAGCATCTCTAGCTTTAGCCCGAGAGCTACCTAACCCTACTAAAATTATAGAGGACAACAGAGCAATTATGGTTACCACGATTAACATTTCAATAAGCGTGAAACCATAGGAAAATCTTTTTCTACTAATGTTGATCATAATATTTAATTAATTATTTTAATTATTTAATTATTTTTAATATTGCTTAAATGTTTAGATAAAAAATTACAACAGCCAACTAATTATCTAAACACTTTGCGCTAATTGATAAATAGGCAAAAGCACAGCTGAAACTAATAAAGCTACCAATAATCCAATAATAACTATTAAAATCGGCTGCAATAAGTCAATTAAAGTTTGGAAAGAACTTTCTACATCTTTTCTATAATACTCAGATACTTTTTTTAATGATTCGTCCAACCGACCAGTTTTTTCACCAACTGAAATCATTTGACTAACTAAAGGAGGAAAATACATTGGATATTTAGCTACTAAACTACTCAGACTTTCGCCAGTTTTAACGCCTTGAACTATATCTTTGCTAAGACTCAAATAAACATAATTGCCAGTAGCCCCACCTCCTACTTCTAAAGCTACTACAGATGGAATGCCTCCACTTATTAAAGTACCCACTGTTTCGCAAAATCTAGCTATATAGGTTTTTTTAAAAATATCACCTAAAACAGGGATTCCTAAAATTAATCTACCGATTAAACGACTTCCTTCATTAGAATGAGCATAATTAGAAACTAACCACGTCATTCCAATAATAAAGATAATAATCACATAGCCATATTGTCTCAAGAAACTACCCAGACCTATAAGAATTCGACTAGCTAAAGGCGGAGTGGCACCAAATTCATCAAAAATAGCTACCATCTGCGGAGCTAAAGAAATAGTAATAACAGCCCCTATAATGATAAAAGTAATAATTAAAAAAATTGGATAAGTAGCAGCTGCTTTAATTTTACTATTTAAATCATTTTCATGCTCAGCATAATCAGCTAAATAACTAAGGGTTTCTTCTAGCCGACCGGAGATTTCCCCCGATCGAATCATTTGAGTATAAAAATCACCAAACACTTCTGTTTTATTCTCCACTGCTTTAGATAATGGTAAACCAGCATCTAAATCTGTAATCAATTCAAAAACTAAATCTTTAACAGCAGGGCTTGGAGCTTGCAATACCAAGGTTTTTAATGCTTCACCTAAAGGTACTTGACTTTCAAGTAAAGTGGCGAATTGCCTTAAAAAAATAGCGAGATCTTTTTTAGAAACTCGAAGTTTTTGACCAAAAATATTGTCTAACCATGACGGTCTTTTTACTGGTTTAACATCAACCACAATTAAACCATAACTTTGAAGCGTTCGGATTGCCGCCTCAGCGCTTCGAGCTTCTATAAATCCTTTTTTAGCATTACCCACTTTATCCCGAGCTTGATATTGAAATTTCATAATTAAGTAATTTTTTATTAATTAAAAAAGAAATAAAAGAAATGAAATCTAGAAAAGTAAAGTTATATTTTATTAATTCTCCCAAGGTTAGCTTAGGTAAAACACATAATTCCTAAACCTATCCTAATAATTGTCTTAATTCTGAGGGATTTAAAGAATAAGCCTCGGCCACTTCGAGCGAGATCTCTCTCCGTTTTATTAATTCTACAAGAGAACGATTTAAAGAAATCATCCCCTCCTGTGTTGAAGTTTCTATGACTAAATCAATTTGATAACTTTTCTTTTCTCGAATCAGGTTTTTAATAGCAGGATTAGCTATCATAACTTCACAGGCAGGAATTCTGCCCCCCCGAATTCTAGGCACCAATCTTTCTGAAACAGTACCCAATAAAGTCGTAGCTAATTGAGCCCTAATTTGATTTTGCTGATCAGCCGGAAAAGTATCAATAATTCTATCAATAGTTTGACTAGCGGAATTAGTATGAAGAGTGGAAAGCACTAAATGACCAGTTTCTGCGGCAGTCAAGGCAATACTAATAGATTCAGCGTCGCGCATTTCTCCAATAACAATAATATCTGGATCTTGACGTAAGACAGATCGCAAGCCCTTATTAAAACTCAGGGTATCAATACCCACTTCCCTTTGATCTATTAAAGCCCTGTCTTGAGCAAAAATATATTCAATCGGATCTTCAATAGTGATAATATGGTCCATTCTTTTATGATTAACTTCATCTACCACAGCAGCTAACGTTGTTGTTTTACCATGCCCTGCTGGACCAACTACTAGAAAAAACCCCTGATGATAAGTAGCTACCTCATGTAAAATAGGCGGCAAATTAAGTTCCTCCACAGTTCTTATTTTAGCTGGAATTAACCGCAAGGCAGCTGCTAAATAACCTTTTTGGAAATAAACATTAATTCTAAAACGAAGTTTGTCTTCATAGGAAAAAGCAAAATCAATTTCTTTTTCCTCGATTAATTTTTCCTGCTGCTCTGGCACTAATAAGGCGGAAATTAATCCGGCCACCATTTCAGGTGTTAAAATCGGCTCATTGGATAAAGGCAACAAATTACCATCAATCCTAACTGTAGGATGACGACCAACACTTAAATGCAAATCAGAAGCTCCTTGTTGCCCAGCCAAAACCATTAACTCTGCTAATTTTTTTTGATAATCAAAAGCCATAAATTTAACTATAACTTTTACTTTTAATTTTAGGTGAATTTACTATACTTTCCCCCTAATCAAACTTTTTAACTTTCTTCCCTTTATTATATCATTTATTATATCATAAATAAATCAAGAAAGTATAGAGCCAAGCCTAGTAAAGCCATCATAGCAGATATTAACCAAAAACGCATAATTACTTTGGTCTCTGGCCAACCTAAAGCTTCAAAGTGATGATGTAAAGGGGTAATTAAAAACAATTTGCGTTTTTTAAATTTTTTATAATTTAACTGAAGAATAACTGATAAAGATTCTACCAACCAAATAAAAGCAAAAAAAGGTAAATAGAAAACTGTATCAGTCAAAAAAGCTATCACCCCTAAAGTGACACCTAAAGCCATAGAGCCAGTATCTCCCATAAAAAACCTAGCCGGGTGAATATTATACCACAAAAATGCCACTAAACTTCCTAGAAGAACAGCTAAAAAAGCAGCTAAATCATATTTACCTTGCACAAAAGCTATGATTAAATAACAGCTGAAAGCCACTAAAGCGGTGCCTTCCAACAACCCGTCTAAACCATTAGTTTCATTCGCAGAAAAAGTAGTGGCTAATAAAATAAATATTACCCAAGGAACATAAAACACGCCTAAATCCACTGTGCCTATAAAAGGAATCGTAATCATAGAAAAACCTAATTTAGCGCTAAACCACCAAGCCCCAATTAAAGCTACAATAGAATAAAAAATTAATTTTTCTTTCATGGCTAAACCCCCACCATGAGGACCAACGTGCCAAACCCCTAATAGATCATCAATTAGGCCTATTAAAGCAGCCCCCAACATAGCCCCAAGAGGTAACAAAACTTGAGCCCTAGATAAAAAATTAATATTTTTCCAGATACCGTCAAAGCAGGTATCTAGTAAAAAAAACAGTAAAGTCACTATGAGCACTGTGCCCCAAATTATTATCCCGGCCATAGTAGGGGTACCCTCTTTCTTTCCATGCAGCGCCGAAAAAAGAGGGCCAGCATCTGTTCTAATTTGCTTACCTAAATGATGTTTAAATAAAAAATTAGACACCAAGGGAGTGATTGAAAAAGCAACAAAGGTGCTAAAAATTCCTAATAAAATTACCTTGATTAACTGAAAAGCTAAAATTTCTGAGAGCATAAATTAAAAATTACTAGCCGTTAAAGTTTGTTTAACCCAATTATAAAGCGCAATAGTATCATTAAATCTATCTAAAGAGTTAAGTACTATTATAGCTATGGCGATTTTGTTATTACTATCAGCCCTAGAGGCAAACTCATAAATTGTTAACAAACAGCCGCCGGCCTCTTGAGTTAAACCTGTTTTTCCTCCCCACAAATTATCTATTTTTCCCACTAACTCATTGGTATTTACCAAATTATGAGCTCTACCCTCTAAAGAATAAACTGTCAGTTGAGGTTGACGCGTTATTTCACCAATTACAGGGTATTGGCGATAAATAGCTTGGCTTAACTTAAATAAATCTAAGGCTGTGGAAAAATTACCTGTTCTATCTAAACCGCGCGAGTCAAAGAAGGCGCTATCCCCCATTTGAAATTCGTGAGTTTTATCTTCGGCTAAAGCGACAATGTTTTTTCCTTGTTTAGTTAAAGCCTCTTCAATGGCTACAGCTGCATCATTGGATGAGGTCACTAGCAATATTTTTAATAAATCCTCGAGATAAAAGTGCTCACCAACCTGAAGATTACCTTCTTCACCTTCGGCGCTTACCGCGAAAGAACTAATTTCTATAGTATCATTATTAGTTAAATTATCCAAGGCTAAAATGGCTGTCATTAATTTAGAAAGCGAGGCTGGAAATAGGTGTAAATTCTCGTTTTTAGCAATTAAAATCTGCTGAGAATTAAGTTCTCCCACCAAATATGACAAAGCAGAAACTTTAGGCTCAGGTTTTTGCAAATTCAAAACAGTATGATCAATTTTAGTTGATAGTGGCGGGCCATTAAGAAAAGGCTGCGTAGCTAAAAAATTACCATAAGCTACCACTAAACAACTAAAACAAAAAAGAAACCAAAAAACATATTTTCGCCAAGGATTTAATTGTCTAATTTTATGTGACATTATTTATTTATTTCTTATTTTTGAATTATTACTTTGCGCTTCATCATAATGCGGTAATTGTTTTATATCTGTCAGCCCTAAATATTGTAAAGTTTTAAAACTAATAGAATACAAAAAAACATTGGCTCGTTTTTCATCTGGCTGTCGCTCAATTAAACCGCGCGATAATAACTGATGTAGAGTATAAGTAGAATCAACTCCTCGAATAAAATTTATTTCGCTTCGAGGTATCGGCCCTTTATAAGCTATGATAGCTAAAACCTCCTGACTGGCTGGGCTTAAATTCCCCTCTAAATTTTCTGCTCTTAATTTTTGTACCACAGCTGATGCTTCTGGAGCTGTCACCATAAACCAGTCCTCACCTTTATTGATTAATCTAAGGCCGTGTTTTTGCTCCTCTAATAATTTAGCTAAAGCCATCAAGGAATCATTGATAATTGCTTTTTTTTCTCCGGTAATCTGAGCAATTTTATTTAAACTTAAAGGCTCTGAGGCGGCAAACAATAACGCCTCTAGAAGTAACATAGTATTGGTTAAAGGGAGGTTATCCATATTGCTTCAAAATTATTTTTTTGATCTATCGTAACAAAACCATCTTTAGACAATTGAAGAATAGCTAAAAAGGTCAAAATCAAATCAGTTTTTCTTAAGGGGTCAGCTACTAGGTCTTCTAAAGTATAAGTTTGATTGTGAGCTAAACGAGATAACAAACTTTTAATTCGTTCCTCAAGAGAAATCCTTTTATTAATTTTGTGTTCCTCTAATTCTTCTTCTGGCTCTAAAATACTAGTGAGCTTCTGAAAGGATTGATAGAGATCAAAAGCGGTTAAATTAGGAGGGGGTAAAAATATAGCTACATCTTCATTATTCAAAGGTCGCGCATACAAAAATTTTTTTTGTTGAATTTGTTCATTAAGATATTGACCTTGCTCTCGGAAAAATTTGTAAAGAGTTAATCTTTCCTCTAAGTTTAGCACTTCACTTTCTTCATCTGAAGTTAACTCTAAATTCGGTAATAAAGCCTTAGATTTTATCAAAAGCAAGGTGGCCAAAATTACTAAAAAGTCAGCTAATTCTGTGGGAGAAAAATGCGTGGTATTATTGGCCACATAGTTAGTGTAATCACTAGTAATTTGAGCCAAAGAAATTTGAGTAATTTCTAAATTTTTACTAGTAATTAATTGCAGTAATAAATCTAAGGGACCATTAAAAGCAGCTACAGTTACCTGATACATAATTTTAAAACTATTTAACAAATAATATAGTCAGGCCAACTTTAATTCCATCTAATATTTTGTTATCTAATAAAAATCTATATTGTTTTGTCTGGCTACATCTGACATTATACTATCATTTGACAAATAAAATTACAAATTACTAATGACAAATGGATGAACTTGTCATTCTGAGCAGAGCGAGGAATCTTTCCTTTTTTGTTATTCTGAGGAGCAAAGCGACAAAGAATCTCTGGGTTGGTCTCAAAAACTTCTTGAAAAATAAATTAACGACATCGTAAGTCGTTAATTGAAGAATCTCTGGGCTGGTCTCAGATACCTTGTAAAAAGGAATCTCGCCTTCGCGAGAGATCCTTCACTTCGTTCAGGATGACAGAACAAGGAGATCCTTCGCCTATGGCTCAGGGCGACTGAAACAAGGAAAGATTCTTCACTTTATTCAAAGTACCAATAATTAATAAGGGCCCCCCTATGTATCTCGTCTTCCACAGGAATAAACTAAATATTATTTTTATTATATCTTTTTTCTGGAAAATTCGCAACCACAATAATGCTGATGATATAAATGATATTTAGCTAGTAATTCTTTCTCTCGCTGATAAGCTCTTTGGGAATTTAAATCAAAAGTTATATATTTAATCGGATGTTTTTTATATTGTCGGGACAATTTATGGCCGACTTCATTAATAAACCTTGTATCTTTAAACATATTAATGCTTAAGGTAGTAGCTACTTGATTAAAGCGATTCATTTGAGCAAAAATAAATAATTGCCGCAAACGCCAAAAAAAACATTGCTGACAACGCTGACTATTTTCCTTATAATCCGCAGGTGATAAAAATAAATTTTTCGATAAATACGTTAACCATTTATTATGATCATAAGCGCCATAATATACCTTAATAGAATAAATTTTAGCAATTTTTTTCACCTCAAGTTTTCTTTTCTCATACTCTGATCTGGGAAAAATATTAGGATTATAAAAATATAAAGCTAATTGAGACCGTAAATATAAATTACGCCTTTGATAATAATTATCTAAATATTCCAAAATAGGCAAAGCGCATGGGGCACAACAGGTATGAAGAAGTAACATAAAATTAAATATTTTCCCGTAAGCGATGAAGTAATTGAGTAATAAAATATAAATTATGCCAAGTAGCCAACCTAAAATATAAAGGTTCCTTAATGAGATAAAGATGATGCAAATAAGCTCGAGAAAAGTTTTGACAAGTATAACAATTGCACTCGTGATCAATCGGAAATTTATCTGCAGCAAAACAACTATTACTAATTTTGAGAAGACCTTTGCGGTATTCTGATTCAAAACTAATATCAGAACCGGAAGAATTATCCCCGATTACCAAGCGACCATTATACAAAGCACCGTGACGAGCTAATCTAGCCGGACTAACACAATCAAACATATCCACCCCCCGTTTAATCACTTCGATTATATCGTAAGGGGAAGCGCCTAACCCCATGGTATAAAGAGGTTTGTCATAAGGAATAGATGAACGCAAAGCATCCAGAATTTCTAAAGTGCGTGGCATATCGTAGCCAATTGTTTCACCGCCCAGAGCCAAGCCATCAAATGGCAAACTAGTAATAAAATTAAGGGCTTCCAAGCGTAAGTCTAAAAAAGAACCCCCTTGAACAATACCAAAAATTAAAGTGTTATTTTCTGGCGCCATTTTTTTGAGTTCTTGAAATCTTTTCAACGATTTTAACGCCCACTTCTTAGTTCTTTCTAAACTTAATTTAACATAATTTTTGTTGTCTAAATTAGGACTACAGTCATCAAAAGCCATAATAATATCGGAACCTATCTTAAACTGAATCTCAATCGCTTTCTCGGCGTCAATAAAATGCTTCGAACCATCGTAGGGAGAAATAAACTCAATTCCCTTATCTGTCACTTTGCTCAAAACACCTAATTTAGCAGAGTATCTTTTTTGAGAAAAACTCCAGCCTTGGAACCCCCCTGAATCACTTAAAATAGTTTTGGGCCAACCCATATAATTATGAATGCCCCCGAAAGAATTTATTAATTCTTCGGTGGGCCTCAAATGTAAATGTAAAGCGTTCACTAAAATAATTTCTATACCTATTTCCTGCAAATCTTGGGGACTCAAAGCTTTAACAGCAGCTTTCGTGGCTGGAGGCATAAAAACAGGTGTTTGAAATTTACCATGATTAGTAATTACCTCTCCAGCACGAGAAAAATTATATTTTGATTTTTTAAGGATATTAAACATACGCTAATTAATTAACCATTAAGTGCCAAATATAAATCTAAAATTAAAGCAATAAAGCAATATTTTATAGCGGTTCTCTAACCTTCTTGGCCAATTAGTGGATTTTGAATTTTCTTTATTCCTAGTAGTTTTTATTTGACCTTAATTTTAAACTATCATCATCGCATCACCAAAAGAAAAAAATCTATATCTTTTCTCAACAGCCTCTAGGTACGCTGACTTAATCAAGTCCAAACCAGCAAAAGCCGACACTAACATTAATAAGGTTGATTTAGGTAAATGAAAATTAGTGATTAATGCATCAACAATCTGAAAATTATAAGGTGGGAAAATAAATAAACTAGTTTCGCCTTCCCGAGGAAATAAAACACCATTTTGGGCGCAAGATTCCAATACTCTAACAACAGTAGTCCCAACTGCAATAATCCTTTTGTTCAAATCTTTGGCTTGATTAATCCTTTTGGCAACCTCAGGTTCTAAAATGAAATACTCAGAGTGCATTTTATGTTCTTCTATTGTGGTCTCTTTTACAGGTAAAAAAGTGCCTAGACCAATATGAAGAGTCAAAAACTCCATTTGAACTCCTTTATGTTTTATTTTATCCAATAATTCTTGAGTGAAGTGAAATCCGGCTGTTGGGGCTGCTACAGCGCCAACCTTTTTAGCATAAACAGTTTGATAATTAGAAAATGAAGCGTTAGTAGGTTTTTTGATATAAGGAGGCAGCGGGATTTTGCCCAAAGATAAAATACTTTCTTTCAAGTTATCATCTTTTTGATTAAACTCAATCACAATTTCATAATTATGCTTGGCTTGCACTCTTCCTTCTAGCGTTCCGCTAAATACAACTTTATCTCCTTCATTAAGATTTTTTCCCAGAGCTATCCAAGCAGCAGGCCACACCGAATAATCAAAAGAATTCTGACCCTGAGGCTTAATTAATAATATTTCTGTTTTCGCTCCTGTCTTTTCTTTATTTCCTAAAAGCCTAGCCGGAACTACTTGAGTATCATTAAAAACTAAAACATCTTGGGGGGTTAGATAGTCTATAATCTCATAAAATTTATGATGGGCTATTTTCCCAGTTGATCTATTTAAAATTAATAAATTAGAGTGATCACGCGGAGAAATTGGCTCTTGGGCAATTAATTCTGGGGGTAAATAATAATTAAAATCCTCTAGTGTCATAATAATTTTTATAAAAATTAAACAACCTATAGTCTGAAAGATACTTATTTATAATCTAATAGCTTCAAACCAAAATTGTAAATATCACCTGCTCCCATAATTATCACGACCTCGCCTCCGTTGAGATTGTTAATCAAAAACCTCATAATCTCTGACTTATTCATAAATTTAACAGTCGGTTTATTAATGGCTTTAACCAGTTGCTCTGAAGAAACATCTATTGTCTTGACTATCCTTTCTCGACCAGCGACCTCAAAAATAGGAATAATTATAATCTCCACCCCTTCTAGTCTTTTAAAAACTTTTACAAAATCGGTAAATAAGTATTTCGTTCTTTGGCGCTGATGGGGTTGAAATATAATATAGATCTTTTGGTGAGGATACTTTTCTTTAGCAGCTAAGTAAGTAGCTTCAATTTCTTGAGGGTGATGAGCGTAATCTAAAATAAGAGTTAGCGGTTTCTGATTTATTTTAATTTTATGAGTTTCAAAACGCCTCCAAGCGCCTTGATAAGACTTTAAGGCTGAATAAATATAACGATCAGGAACTTTTAATAATTGAGCTGCGGTTTTAGCAGCTAACGCATTAGCTACATTGTGCCAACCCGGAATTGTCAAGGATTGCTTTACTTTTAAAGCTGCCTGATCCTGAAGAGAATAATAATGCACATTTATCGTCTTGCTATGATAGTGTCGATTTTGTTTAAGCCAAGGCATTAAATATTTTTGAATATTTTTATCATCATAATTTAAAACCAAAAAGCCATCCGGCGGTAAATGTGTAATAAATTTTTTAAAAGCTTTAATTATATTAGAGAAATTTTTATAATAATCAAGGTGATCTTTAGCTATATTAGTTAGGATAATCATTTGCGGCCAGTAATTTAAAAAAGAAGCTTGATACTCATCAGCTTCTATAACCCAATAGTTTGATCGACCTAAACGAAAATTAGAATCGCCAAAATCTTGGACTTTTGTTCCCACTACAACAGTAGGATCTAACCCTGCTTTAACTAAGATCCAGCCTAATAAAGCTGTAGTCGTGCTTTTTCCATGAGTGCCAGAAACAGCTATAGTGTATTTATCCTTTGTTAATTCACCTAAAGCTTGCGGGTAACTTAAAATCTTTTTCTTTAATTTTTTAGCTTCTTTAAATTCTTGATTAGTTTTTGGTATAGCAGGACTATAAACCACCAAATCGGCTTTTTTAATTAGATTAAGGTTTGCTTGAGAAGGTTGACCAATAATAATTTGAGCTCCTAACTGTTGAAAAAAATCAGTAATCTCTGAAGATTTAAGGTCTGAACCAGAAATTTGGCATTTTTGGCTTAAATAATATCGAGCTAAAGCGGAAATACCAATACCCCCTAGACCAATAAAATGAACGTGTAATCGTTTTTCCATCAACTTAATTATTCCTTACAACAATCAAGGATTTTTTTTAACATATCACCTAATTTATTCCAAACATTTAATGATCCTGCTTTATCCTTATTAGGATCATTATCATTTTGGAATATAATTTTTTCCTCACTTTCTGAATTAGTATAAGAATTAATATCTTTGACCTCAATTAATTCTAAATTTAACCCCCAAAAAATATTCCAGAGGGTATAAGATTTATCAAATAAATCTTTAGCCGATTGAGAATTGCCTTCATTTAATTTCTTGGTTCCAACTTCCATTAATCTCATACTGGCAGCTAGTAAATGTTTAGAAATGCACCAAATTTCACCCTCGGGATTTTTCACTATTTCTTTAAGTAAAACTTTTCTCTCTTCTCTAATCGTAGTCAATAAAGTTAAATATTTATCATCTTTAGTTTTACTGTAGGTAAAGAAAAAATGCTCTTCTAGGGATATTAAATTCATAATGGCAATGGCTAAATCTTCTTTAGAAGATAAATCTAAAGGATTGCCTCCTTTTTTTAATTCTGTTATTTTATCCAAAATTTTGGAAAATTGCTCTGCTTGAGTCATAATTGTAATATTTTTAATATTAATAGTAGTAAATTTTATTTAATGTCATATAACCGAATAACACAATATATTTAACAAATAAAAACTTCGATAATAACGCTAACTAAAACCAAAGCCAAAAGGGGTACAATGGCCTTTTGGTAATAAAAATACACTTTATTGTTGTGCTTAGTAATGATTTTGTGATTAACCCAATCACTGAAAAATAAAATAAACATTCCGACCAAAGATCCTAAAATAACCCTCGGCATCCCGCAAATTTTAGGAGATTGCCAAATTAAATATTTATAAAGCGGCGCAAAACTTAAAATATAAAACAACCCTAAAATAGTAGCAAATCCCCCAAAAACTTTAACCTTCTTTTGAGATAAAAATCTAAAAAACAAAAGCGAGGCCGATAGAATCAAGGCGCCTACCCATATCCCTAAAGTTAAATCATTAATGCCTAACAACTTTGACAGACTTAATCCTCCCACAATACCGAAAGTACATAATGGACCACACATAAAATTAATTTAAATTTTTATTTTTTTAGTTTTTTGTTTTTACTTTTTAGTTTTTTGCTTTTACTCGCTTGTTTTTCTTATTATTCTTTAATTTTTAGTTTTTTATTCATTTTCATTTTGAATCTATATTTTCAATCAATTTTGATTTTCTCTCAACCATTTAATAGCCTCTAAGGCTGCCATGGCCCCGAAACCGCTGGCCGTAATAGCTTGGCGATATTTAAAATCACAGACATCCCCAGCTGCAAAAACTCCGGGAATTGAAGTTTTTACATTATCAGTAGTTTTAAGATAATGCTCATCAGTAACTGCTAATTGACCCCCTAAAAACTTAATATTGGGCACGAATCCTATAGCTACAAAAAGACCAGCTACTTCCAGCGATTTTCTTTCATGGGTTTTATTATTTTCTATGATTATACCTTCTAACATCTTCTCCCCTTCTAATTTTTTCACTTCTGTGTTAAAAAAAATTTCTATTTTAGAATTATGGTATATCTCATCCTGCAATATTTTAGCTGCCTGAAATTCGTTCAACCAATGAATAAGATAAATTTTCTTCGCATACTTAGAAAGATACAGGGCATTTTCTATAGCCACATCGCCGCCCCCTACCACTGCAACTACTTTATCCTTAAAAAAAGCCCCATCGCACACAGCGCAACTAGAAACCCCGTGGCCAAGTAACTCCTGCTCTTTCTCTAAACCTAACCATCGATTAGTTGCCCCGCTTGAGATAATAACCGCTTTAGCTAAATATTCTTTATTAGCCGCCGAATAAATTTTAAAAGGATATTCAGAAAAATTAACCCGAGTCACATCCTGAGTAATTAACTCAGTGCCAAATTTATTATTTTGTTGCGTTAATAATTTTACTAACTGCGGTCCTGTTATTCCCTCTGGAAAACCCGGAAAATCATCAATAAATATAGCTAAAGAAATTTCTCCACCTTGGGTCCCTGTAAATAAAGCAGTTTTTAATTTAGCCCGACCGGCAAATATCCCTGAGGTTAAACCTGCCGGACCACCCCCTATAATAATTAAATCATAAATATTCATAAAATTAAAAAAATAAAGTAATTAAATCATGCCAAAATTTTTTATAAATAGCAACTATTCTCTCCGCTTCTTTAATGTTTAGGTTATAATTGGGATCTAAAAGAATTTTTGTTTGCACCTCATGCGCTTCATTTAAAATTGATAAATTTCTCAAACCCATATTCTCCAAAGCTTTAAGAACGTTGGCCCAATCGTTTACCTTAAATCCTAATTTGATTAATAATTTTTCTACCAAAGCCCCGGCCTCCAAAACAGCTATTTTCCAAGAAGAAGGGTAGGGTTCTTTTAAATAATTTTCTATGGCTGCCCATTCTTTATTAACCTGTAAAGATTGAAGTGGAATTAATCCAAAAATTTCCGACCATTTATGATGCCAATAACTAAATACTGAAGTTTTAATCTTTCGCCAATAATAAATAATCCCCAGCAAGAAAAAAAAACTTAATATTAAAGAAACAAATTTAGCTACCAAAAAAATTTCTATTAACACCTCCTCCATAAAATTTTAACCTCAATTATCGAGATGTAAAACGATTAAAAATTTTCATTTATAAAAAGTTATTTTAATCTAATAAATAATCAATTGCAGTGCTAGGAAACATATTATTAATAATAATTAATTTTCAGCCAAAACCCCCTCTATCTTTTCTGCTACCTTCAAAAGTTGCCAGTCAGATCCCTTAGGTCCTAAAATTTGTAAACCGATAGGCAACCCTTCAGAGTCATTACCGCACGGCAAAGAAATAGCTGGTAGACCAGCTAAATTAGCATTAACTGTTAAAACATCGGACAAATACATAGCTAATGGATCGTGAGCTTTCTCTCCTATTTTAAAAGCCGTGGTAGGAGTGGTCGGAGTAATAACAAAGTTAACCCTCTCAAACACTTCTTCCCATTGACGAGCTATTAACTTTCTAACTTTTTGAGCTTTATTATAATAAGCATCATAATAACCCTTAGAAAGCACATAAGTACCTAAGATAATTCGCCGTTTAACTTCGGAGCCAAAGCCTAGACCTCTATTTTTTAAATAAATACTGCTTAAGTTCAAGTTCGCCTCTGGAATCACCGGGGAGGCATACCGCAATCCATCATAACGGGCTAAATTTGAATTCACTTCAGCTGGCATAATTATATAATAACAAGGAAGGGCAAATTTAGCTAGAGGAATATTAATCTCCTCTTGGCTAAATCCATAATTAACTAATTTATTAACACCAGCTAAAACCGCATTTTTAACTTCAGCCGAAACTCCTTCACTAAAAAATTCAGAGGGTAAACCAATTTTAATATTCTGAGAAGAATTTTTTTTGTTATCACCATTACTCCAACCATCCTCAGCCACTACTTCAATAGAAGTGCTGTCATTTTTATCTACGCCCTGCAAAACCTGAAATATAATTCTTGCATCTGCTACATTTTGAGTTAAAGAGCCTATCACATCTAAGGAAGAAGCCATAGCTATTAAACCAAATCGAGAAATAGCTCCATAAGTTGGCTTAAAACCAACTAGACCACAAAAAGCCGCCGGCTGCCTGATAGATCCTGCTGTATCAGAACCTAAAGCAAATACAGCCATTCCACTAGCTACCGCGGCAGCTGAACCGCCTGAGGAACCACCGGGCACCCTATCTAGATTATGAGGATTATGAGAAGTAAAAAAAGCAGAATTTTCGGTAGAAGACCCCATCGCAAATTCGTCCAAATTAGTTTTTCCTAAGCAAATAGCTCTGGCTTCTTTTAACTTTCTAACTACAGTGGCATCATAAGAGGCAGAATACTTAGCCAGCATTTTAGAACCCGCAGTAGTAGGAGTACCCTCAAATAAAATATTATCCTTCAAGGCATAAGGAATTCCGGCTAACATCCCTATTTTCTCACCGTTTTTTATCCGACTATCCACCGCCTGAGCCTCCCATATCGCTCTTTCTTCTTGCAGGCTTAAAAAAGCTTTGACTTGCGGATCTTTAGCGTTAATCACTTCAAAATAATTAGTTACCAAATCGCAAGCTGTTATTTCTCTATTAATTAATTGCTGATGTAATTCTTGAATCATATTTAAGAAAATTCGATTAAAATCACCACACAAATTAGATCTGTTCGATCGCTTTTTTTAAGGATTGTAAAGCTCGATGCAATAACACTCTAATAGCTCCTTCTGTTTTGTTTAAAATTTGGCTAATCTCTGAGATAGATAAATCGTCTATGTAATACCAAATAAGAACATGACTATAAAGCTCATTGATTCTTTTTAAAGCCTGCTGCACTTTTTCTAAAGCTAGATCGGTGGCCACTTTTTCTTCCACTAACGAAGGAACTGCAAATTCCGGCATTTCATATCCGTTTTTTTCAAAAAGTTCATCCAAAGAAAAGGTTTTTTGTTTTCGCTGACGATAAAAATCAACTAATAGATTATGATTAATTCGGTATAAAAAAGCGAGATGGTTTTTAATATTATTTTTTTTATTTTTTCCAATGCTTTCGACCCCGAGTGAGGCTTTTTCCCAAAATTTCAAAAATGCCAAAGATGTTAAATCTTGAGCTGCTTCTAAGTCATCAGTTCTCAGATAAAAAAAACGAAACACTTTATCAATATTTTGGTAATAAAAATCAGTAAATTCTTTTTGGTTCATAAAATTAGTCAATTATATCAGCTAAAATTTTAGCTAATTTGTGGGGGTCATGGCGTAAAAATTGGGTTTTTCGCAGTAAAGGAGCTTTAATTAATTTATATTTTCTTTCTTTGAAAAAACCCTCATCGCGTAACTCTACAGGCTGAGCTCGTTCTTTACTGTATTTCTTTAAATTTTTCTTAGATATTTTTTCAATATTAATTATTACATAATCTATAACATTTTTGCCTAAATATTTCTCTATCTCGCGACAAAAATCTTCCACAGTAAAATTATTAGTTTCTCCATATTTAGTCATTACATTACAAATATAAATTTTTTTCGCTTTAGATTGTTTAATTGCTTGGGGAATACCATCCACTAATAAATTAGGAATGATGCTTGAATACAAATCACCGGGGCCTAAAATAATAGCATCGGCTTTTTGAAGAGCCTTGAGGGCCTTAGGGTTAGCTTTAACCCGAGGATTCAAAAAAACTTTTTCTATTTTTAGATTAGGATCGTGTTTGGGAATATCAATATTAGTCTCACCTACCACTAGATAACCATTCTCCAATTGAGCAAACAAACGAGCATTTTCTAATGACACAGGGATAACCTCACCTTTAATATTTAAAATTTTACCTGCCTCCTCAATAGCTGAAGAAAAATCTTTAGTAATTCTTTCTAAGGCGGTTAAAAATAAATTACCAAAGCTATGCCCTTTCAAATTATTACCATCTTTAAAACGATAGGAAAAAAGCTTAGTTAAAACAGGAGAAGCAGAAGATAAAGCTATTAGCGCTCGACGAATATCGCCCGGGGGTAAAATACCAAAATCTTCCCTTAAAATTCGAGAAGACCCCCCATCATCAGCTATGGACACAATAGCCGATAAATGATAGGGATAATCTTTTAACCCCACTAACACCGTAAAAACTCCGGTTCCTCCTCCTATAACTGCTACATTCTTCATACTTCAAAATGAACTAAATAACAAAATTAATAAGTTTATTAGGTACAAAAATAATTTTTTGAGGTTTTTGGGTTAAATATTTTTTGACCTTCTCGGAATTTCTAGCTAACTTTTCTACTTCTGCCTTATTAGCACCTATTTTAACTTTTATCTTATCTCGGGCTTTTCCGTTTACCTGAACGATTAAGAGAAAATATTTATCGGTAATTAGATTTTTATCATAAGTTGGCCATGATTCTAAGCTAACGGATTTATTATGTTTAAGCACCATCTGCCAAAGTTCTTCTGATAAAAATGGAGCAAAAGGCGACAACAATAAAACTAAAGTTTCCCAGTGTTTTTTAGTTATAATGTTATTGGGTAATTCGCTTAATTTATTTACATAAGTCATCAAAGAACTAATAGCTGTATTGAAATGTAGCCGCTCTATGTCTTCTGTCACCTGCTTAATAACTTTTTGTCTAATCGATTCTAAGTCTTTTTTTAGAGAAGAAATATCCTGTTGAGAAAACTTAACTAAGATGCCTGATTTATTTTTTTTGTTCTTTAAATTATTTCCAATTTTATTTTTTTCTTGACTGCTAGTAACTAATGACCAAACTTTAGACAAAAAACGAGAGATACCATTAATACCTTTGGTGTCCCAACTTTTGGTAAAAGTTAAAGGACCCATAAACATTTCGTACATCCTTAAAGTATCTGCCCCATAAGTTTTAATTACTTCATCTGGTGAGACTACATTTCCTCGAGATTTTGACATTTTTTCACCATCTTCACCTAAAATCATACCTTGATTTATCAATTGCTTAAATGGTTCCGGCTGGCTAACAACACCTAAATCATAAAGAAACTTATGCCAAAATCTAGCATATAACAAATGTAGCACTGTATGTTCTGCTCCGCCAACATAAATATCCACTGGCAACCAATATTTCTGTTTGGAGAAAGATACTAATTGCTTCTCATTTTTAGGATCAAGATAACGAATATAATACCAAGACGAACCTGCCCATTGAGGCATAGTATGAGTTTCCCGTTTAGCCGCTCCTCCGCAATTAGGACACTTAACGTTAACCCAATCTTCAATAAGAGCTAAAGGCGACTCTATCGCTCCTGAAATTTGATACTTAGTTATTTTAGGTAGTTTTAGCGGCAACTGAGATTCTTTCAAAGGAACATTGCCGCATTTTTCACATTTAATAATAGGAATGGGTTCCCCCCAATAACGCTGCCGAGAAAAAACCCAATCGCGTAACTTGTAATGCACAGCTTTTTTCCCTCCAACATAAAGGCAGATCGAATCAATAACTTCCTGACTTCTTCTGCCATTAAAAGGTCCTGAATTAATTAAAAACCCCGGCTCAGTGATAGGCTGATGTAACCCTTCCAATTCTTTAATTTTAGGGTCTAACACAATAACTGGCTTTAGGCCTAAATGATGAATTTTAGCAAACTCAAAATCTCTTTCATCATGAGCAGGAACCCCCATTACAGCTGCAGTCCCATAATCTGATAAAACATAATCTGCCACCCAGATAGGAATTCTTTCTTTATTAGCTGGATTAATAGCATAGGCTCCAGTGAAAACTCCTGTTTTTTCTCTATCTAATTTTGTTCTAAAGCTTTCTGGTTGCGTTAATGATTGCTCTACATATTTTCTCACTTCTGGAGCATAAGGTGGAGTGGTAATTTTAAAAATTATCGGATGTTCTGGTGCCAATACTAAATAAGAAGCACCAAATATAGTATCAAGGCGAGTAGTAAATATCTTAATACAATCATCGCTTCCTTCGACTTTAAAATTTACTTCTACCCCCTCTTTTCTCCCAATCCAATTACGCTGCATAGCCTTGACATTTTCAGGCCAGTTAACTAAATCTAAATCTTCTAATAGCCTATCAGCATAGGCTGTAATTCGCAAAAACCATTGCTTTAATTTTTTTCTAGTCACAGTTTCCCCGCAACGTACACAACGATTTTCATTATTCACCTCTTCATCAGCTAAAACAATTTCACATTTAGGACACCAATTCACTACAGCTTCTGCCTCATAGGCTAAACCTTGCTTAAAAAGCTGCAAGAAGATCCACTGAGTCCATTTATAATATTTAGGATCTGTAGTGTTAATTTCTCTGGTCCAATCATAACTAAATCCAGCTGTCTGCAGTTGTTGTTTAAAGCGTTTAATGTTTTTAGCTACTATATCTTGCGGAGGTTTTTTAGTTTGCCGAGAATAATTTTCAGCAGGTAAGCCAAAAGCATCCCACCCCATCGGGTGAAGAACATTTTTCCCTCTCATTTTCCAATACCTAGATAAAATATCAGTTGCGGTATAACCCTCGAAATGACCTACGTGTAAACCTTCTCCAGAAGGATAAGGGAACATATCCAAAATATACATTTCCTCTTGGCGACTAGGTGGATTTTTAGCTTGCCATAATTGAAAATTGTTTTTAGCCCAAGATTTGCGCCATTTTTTTTCTATTTGTAGGTGGTTATATTTTTTAGAATAATTTCGCTCCATAAATTATTATGATTTTTCGTTATTAAAATTTAATTAAAACACTTAACGATAAATAAAAACTTTGCAATTTGATTATTTCTTCTTAGTTAATTCGTGCTTAATTTTATTCAAAAATTGCTCTAGGGGTAACACGGTTAAGACCTTAGAACCCCGTTCGCGCACACTTACAGTTTTTTCTTTCTTTTCTTTGTCGCCTAACACTATAATGTAAGGAATTTTTTGCAATTCTGCCTGTCTAATTCTTTTAGAAATAGTTTCGTCTTCCCATACCTCAACCCTGAGTTCTTCTTTTCTCAAAGTAGTAGCTACGGTTTGACTATAGTGAGCCTGCTTACTGGAAACTGGCAATAAAACTATCTGCACTGAGGCTAACCATAAAGGAAAAGCTCCGGCAAAATGTTCAATTAAAAGCGCTAAAAATCGTTCGTAAGAACCTAAAATCGCTCGATGTATCATCACTGGGTTTACTGCTTTTCCTTGCTCATTGATATAAGTTAGGTTAAACCTTTTAGGAGTAGCAAAATCTAATTGTATGGTGGGAATTTGAATTTCATTTCCTAGGGCATCTTTAAACATAAAATCCAATTTAGGGCCGTACAAAGCTGCCTCGCCTTCTCGCCGTTTAGCTTGAAGATCCATGACATTAGATATTTCTTGTAAAATTTTTTCGCATTTATCCCAATCTTTAGGATCACCGATATATTTTTCAGGATGACTATAATCTCGCAGAGATAAAGAAACCCATTGGTTTTCCCATAAACCTAAACTACTATAAAACTCTTTAATTATCTGAACTAAATTTTTAATCTCGTCTTTTACTTGGTCAGGCCTGCAAAAAATATGGCCATCTTCTACGGTAATAGCATAAACTCTACTTAACCCTCCAACCTCTCCCGGTTTTTCAGCCCGATACATTTTATCTGACTCCATGTAGCGAATAGGCAATTCTTTATAAGAACGAAGCCGAGAAGCATAAAGTTGAGTATGGTGGGGGCATTGAACAGGTTTTAGGACAAAGGAGTGCCCTTTAGGTGAGGTTACTCTAAACAATTCATCATTAAATTTTTGAGCATGGCCAGAAATTTCAAAAAGTTCAATTTTAGCCAAACTAGGAGTGGTCACCTTTTCAAAACCATATTTTCGGCAAACCCCTTCAATGTATTTTTTTAACTCCTCAATTATAATAGTCCCCTTAGGTGTGAATAAAGGTAAACCAGAACCCACCAAGTCTGAAAAAGTAAATAAATCTAACTGCCGACCTAATTTTCGATGATCCCTTCTTTCTGCTTCCTGCAGCCAGTCAAAGTATTTTTCCAATTCTGCTTTAGTTTCAAAAGCTACCCCCTCTATCCTAGTAAGCATAGAATTTTTTTCATTTCCCCGCCAATAAGCTCCGGCTATTTTGGTTAACTTAAAATATAACGTCATCTCGCGAGTGTTTCTAATATGAGGGCCTCGACACAGATCTACGAATTCACCTATTTGATATATAGTTACTGTCTTAACTTTGTTAATTTTTAACTTTTGACTTTTAATTTTCGATTTTTGACTTTCTACAGTAGTGCCATATTGTTCTAGATCTTTCAAAAGTTCTAATTTATATGGCTGCTTCAACTTTTTAAAAATTTTTTTAGCTTCACTAATGGAAACGGTTTTCTTTTTAAAAGGTAAACCTTCCTTAATAATTTTATGAACCTCCTCTTCAATTTTGGGCAACTCTTCTAAAGACAGGCTGTTCTGCCCGCTATTCTTTATTTCCATATCATAATAAAAGCCCTGTTCTGTAACTGGACCAACCCCAAAGCAAACTTGGCCCCTATAAAGCCTTAGGACGGCTAAAGCTGTAATATGAGCCAAAGAATGTCGTAAAGTTTCTAAGGAATAATTATGTTTAATTGGCATAGATACAAAAAATTAAGCCTAGTTAGCATTTTTATTCATTGCCTTCTATTAAACTATAAAATGCAAAAAAAAACAAGGGGAATTAAGTAGGCTTAAATAAACAATTTAAGCCAAACAAGATAGGAATAGCCTGCAATTGATTTCCCTAAGGGAGGTTTTGTAGAGTAGCTGGCCATTCTGTTGCGTTAAATGCTTAAAACCTAATTGTATTTGATAAATTTTTGTAAACCAAGCCTACTTGCCGTTTTAAGATAAAAATTCCCTTGGATTAAATTGCGACAGTAGTTATCTTAATTTCCTAACAGCTAAAATAATCATTAGGGCATCAAATAAAATAAGAAAAGCGCAACATTGATGAAAATTAAAAAAGGTTATTTCCGCGATAGTTTTTTGAGGCAAAGTGTTTGCCAACATCAACCACCGCACACCATCTACTCCATAAGTAAAAGGATTAATGTAAAGAAAACGCATCAACCATTGAGGCAATTGGGTCAAAGGAAACAAGGCACCAGACAAAAACGACATAGGAGCAATTAACACTTGAAGCACAATGGAAAAACTTTCAGTTTTTTGAATAGAAGAAGCGATCAACACACTCAGTGCTCCTACCCCTATATTAAAAATGCAGATAAAGATAAAAGTTTTGATAAAAATTAAAAGATTCATTTCTATACCTATCCAAGACGACAAAGCCAACAAAATTCCACCTTGAATTAAAGAAGTAGTAACAGCTCCTAAAATTTTTCCTAAAGCAATATTAGAACGAGGCACAGGAGATACTAAAATTTCTCGCAAGAAACCAAATTCTTTATCCCAAACAATGGATAAAGTAGACGTCATAGTTACCACAGCTGTGCCTAAAGCTAAAATACCGGAAAAGAAAAATTCTTTAAAATTATAAGAAAAATTAGATTGAGCAAAAAAAGATTGAAAACCTGCACTAAAGAAAAACACTAATAAAATTGGTAAAAAAATGGAGGTAAAAACCTTAATGCTATTGCGTAGATAAATTAAAATTTCCCGATACCAAATTGCGTAGAGGGAATAAAGACGTTGTTTGAGAGAATAGCGATGAAATGGAGTGTTAGAATTGTTTAAGGAATTCATAAAAATAAATAAAATATTAACAGTTAATCTAATGATTGTACAAAATTAAGTGGCAGGTTTTTTATTACCATTTTTACTCTTTTTAGACTTAGAAGGAATAAAAATAGAAAGTAATCCCGCTAAATCAAAAATCGGCTCCACCTCTACCTCCGGAGCTTCGCGCATTTGCCTACCGGTCATTTGTAAAAAGACATCGTCTAAAGTAGGCCTTCTCAGATTAACAGTGATAATTTCAGGGGTAATCGATTTAATTAAAGTAGGTAAAAACTCATCACCGCTAGCAACTTCCAATCTTAATTCTTTTCCAATTTTCCTAATTTTACATTCTGGAAAATTATCTAAAATTTCCTGCTCTGCTACATCATTATTTTCAGTGCGGATCACAATCACATCACCCCCAACAGCTCTTTTAAGGTTATCTGGGGTATCTAAAGCAATGATTTTACCTTGATCTATAATAGCTATGCGATCACATTTTTCTGCTTCATTTAGGTACTGGGTAGTTAAAAATATAGTAGTATTATGTTGTTTTCTAGTAGTAAAAATGTAATCCCAAATTTTAGTTCTAGTCTGAGGGTCTAACCCAATAGTAGGCTCATCTAAAAATAACACTGCCGGCCAGTGAATTAAGGCACGCGCTATTTCTAATCGTCGCTTCATCCCACCAGAAAAATGATCTACTTTAGATTTTCTTCTAGTCCACAATTCGCACAATTTTAAAACCTCCCTTTTCCGCTGAATAAATTCTTTTCTAGGCACCCCATAAAGCAAAGCATGTAAATACAAATTTTCTTCGGCAGTAAGATGGGTATCTAAGGTTATTTCTTGAAAAACTAGCCCAATTGATTTACGCACCATATCAGGTCTAGACAATACATTATAACCATTCACTAAAGCGATCCCACTCGTGGGAAGTAATAAAGTAGACAAGATATTAATAGTGGTAGTTTTCCCAGCTCCATTAGGCCCAAGAAAACCAAAAATTTCCCCCCGTTTAACAGTAAAAGAAATACCATCTAAAGCTGTAACACCGTTAAACTCTTTTCTTAAATTTTCCACTTGAATTACTTCAAGAATCTTGTCCTGATTATTACTATTTACTCCATTATTAATAGTCTTCATGTTTTAAATAAACATTAATCAATTTAAGGCAATCTCAAGCCCATTTTATCTTTGACTCCCTTAAGAACACGATTGGCTATTTTCTGGGCATATTGCTGGCCTTCTAATAAAATATTAACCACCTCGTCAAAATGCACCTCATAATACCTTCGTTTTTCTTGAATTGGTTTTATCTGTAAAAAAATAGTATGGGCTAACTGCTCTTTTAAATGTTGATAATTAAGACCTTTCGTGGTGTAATCTTTTTCATACTGTTCACGTTGCTGTTTGCCTTCAAATAACTCCACTAAAGCTAATAACGCAGCCACTCCGCCTTCCTTGGGACACTGTTTGCCACAACCGCTATCAGTGGGCACTTTGGCTATTTTTTTTCTAATAGTTACTTCGTCATCCAATAGATTCAAATAACTTTCGCTATTGGATTTAGACATTTTGCCCTCACCTGTTAAGGAGGGTAAAGACGGCATTGCTGTTAAGTAAGCTTGCGGCTCTTTCAGAGTTTGACCAAACATTTTATTAAATTTTCTGGCAATTTCTCGGCTTACTTCTAAATGAGGCAACTGATCTTTGCCAACAGGCACTAGCTCTGCTTCATAGAGAAGAATATCAGCTGCCATCAATATAGGATAATACAATAAACCTAGATTAACATACTCTGGTTGTGTTTGTTTTTTTTCTTTGTAAGTAGGCAATTGCTCTAAACGAGAAACCGGGTAGATGGTAGCTAATAAATAGGCTAATTCTAAATGTTGAGGCACTAAAGATTGAATAAAAAGATGACTTTTATGAGGGTTTAAACCGCAGGCTAAATATTCTAGGGCAATTTCTTTTATTTGATCAGGGTACTGTTGGGGGTTATACGGTGAAGTAATACCATGAAGATCTGCCACAAAATAGAGACAATCATAATCAGGGTTATCTTGCAATTCTAAATAACCCTTTATGGCACCAAAATAATTACCCAAATGCAAAGGCCCTGTTGGCCTCACACCAGAAATTACTCTAATTTTAGTCTGCTTAATATCACTCATTAAAATAATAACCTGATATAATTATTGAGAAAACCTGATCGCGTCTAATTTCTTTTTTACCTCATAAGGTGAGGCAATGTGACTAATTTTTTGACCTTGCTTGTTTTCCGAAAAACCAGTACCGGCAGTATTAATAATTAAATTACCGCTCCGAGTAATAAATTTATCAATGATACTTTCTTCTACAGTAATATCAGTAATTTTATCATAATCTATAGAAATTAAATTAGAGCCTAACCAACCCCGATGAATCAACACTCTTTTATTGGTCAAAGCAAAAGCATTAGACCATGGGATTAAAAAATAACAATAAAAAAAAGAAAGTAAAATTATACCTAAGCCAGCTATATAAACCCTCATACCTATTAACCAAATACCCATAATTAAACATAAGCCGAAATAAAAAGTTCTATATAGGAAACTAATAGAAAATTCATATTTTAATTCTTCTTGAGGGGCTAGCGCCCTATCCCAAATTTTTTGATAATTAGCCATATTATTATAAAATGATTATTATGAAAATTTATTAAAGTTTATTAAATTTAATTGTGCCACAAAATGCTAATTATATTACTTTATATTTGATAACCAATAATCTTGGATTTACTGATTTCCAGAGCGGGCGACCGGAATCGAACCGGCATTTTCACCTTGGAAGGGTGACATAATAACCATTATACGACGCCCGCTTATCTTGGAGTCAGCCTATCAAGCCTAGTTACTATAATCCAATTAAACAAATATTTCAACGTCTTCCTAAGATTGACTTCTTGAATATCACCAAGAATTATGGAGTACAATTTAGAAGCTATTATTAAATATTTTAACGCACTTTGAGTTAGAATGCAAATTAAACCTCAAAGTGAAGAATTAAAACGCCTCAGATGTTTTATTTAAATAAATTATGTGGTAAGATATTTAAATCTGAAAATATGGAGCAATATAATACCTTGGCTTTTGTTTTAAAAAAGGAGGCGCTGGGAGAAGCAGACCGCTTTTACTATTTTTATACTCAAAAATATGGCCAAATAAAAACCTTAGCTCGCGGCAGCTCTAAAATTAAAGCTAAATTAGCAGGTCATCTAGAAATTCCCTCTTTAGCCTCAATTGATTTTGTGAATTTTAATAACCCTCGCCTAATATCAGCTCTAGAACAAAATAGTTTTTCTTCAATAAAAAAACGAGTATTTTCTTTAGAAGTCGCTTTTCAAATCGCTAACTTGCTCTATGAATTTACCCTTCCTTACCAAACAGATCTAGAAATTTGGCAATTAACTTATGACTGCCTCTTCCTGCTAGAGCAAAATGTAACTTCATTCTTTGAAGTCTCTAATTTTGTGGCGCTATATTTTAATGCTCAATTATTAAAATTGATCGGTTTAGCACCCTTTTTAGACGGTTGCACCGCCTGTGGTAATAGATTAGAAACTAATTATTTTAATTTTGAAAAAAAGGGGCTTGTTTGTAAAAAACATAGCCACAAAACAGACTTGCCTATCTCCTCCAAACAACGTGACTTATTAATTCTTTTATTCAATTTCCCTTTAAACAACTTTAAGAAACCCCAATTAATTAAAGAAATATTAAAAGAAGAAAAGTTTTTAAAAAACTTCTTAACTGAATTTACTTTAGTAATAAAATCTAGTATAATATAAACTAACCTAATAAAAAAATAAAAATAAAACTTTAAATAAAAAATATGAATTTCAAAGATTTTTTTCAATCTTTTTGGGGAGGCGTAATAACTGTTGGCCTGCTAGGCGGTTTAATTATTTTGTTCATTAACCTTGTAAGAGCACCAAAAGGCCCCATGGTGGAGTTTTCTATAGAAGGACCTCAAACAGTGCGATCTGGAGAAACTAATATCTTTAAATTACTAATTACCAACAACTCGCGAACACCATTAAATAATGCTGAAATAGAATTAAAGCTGCCAGAAGGGGTATCTGTTGAGGATCTGGCTCAAGAAAACCAAACAACTATTAATTATTTTTTAGGAGAAATTGAAGCCCGCAAACAGACTGAAAAAACTATTAATTTATTAATCACCGGCTTGCCCAAAACTAGTAAAATCATTGAAGCTGTACTGCGATATCGCTCAGGGTCAGTAACTGCCACTTTTGAAATTCCAACTAAAATATCTGTAGGTATTCAAGAATCCGCCTTTGTCTTGAATATAGATGTCCCTAAAGAAATCTTTACCGGCCAACTAGTACCTCTTGATATCCGCTGGGAAAATCAAACTAACAATACTTTTGATAATGTCTTTTTAAAAGCAGAGTGGCCTACTGGGTTCATCTTTCAAGAAGCTAATCCCCCAACTATCCCTGAATCCCTAAATAACACGTGGCTCTTAGGCAATATTAGCCCTCAATCTTCAGGAAAAATTCAAGTCAAAAGTTTAATTACAGGCCAACCCGGAGAAATGAAAAAAATTACTTTAACTTTAGAAACTAAATTAAATAATAAAGATTACCCCTTAGCTCAAAAAGCTACTTTTATTACCCTAACCAACAACCCTTTGGAAGTTCTAACTTTAATCAATAACGAACTTAATTATAATGCTGACCTAGGAGAAACTTTAAACGTAGTTCTAACTTTTAAAAATAATTATTCAAGCGCTTTAAGAAATTTAGTAGTTAAAACAACTCTGAATGGAGACGCTCTTGATTATTCATCATTAAAAGCCCCGAAGGCGGTTTACAATACTCGCCTACACTCTTTGGTCTGGGATGGTTTAAAAGTTAATGAGATTTATTCTTTAACTCCGGGGGAAACTAGTTCTTTAACTTTTTCTATCAACTTAAAACAAAATTGGCCAATGTCCAGTGAAACCCAAAAAAATCCTGTCATTGAAATTAGAACCGAAGTGCAAAGCTCTAATATTCCTGAAAACATCCAAATTTCAGAATTGCCCAAAGCCATTTCTATTAGCAACGTCAAAATCAATACTGAAGCCCAAATAAGTATTGAGAGCTATTTTAAGGAAATCACCACCACCTTATTTAATAAAGGCAAGCTACCTCTTCGAGTAGGAGAACCAACAGAGTTTACTATTCATTGGAAGTTAACCAATTCCTACAATACTATAAATAATGTTATTGTTAAAACCTCTTTACCTTTATGGGTGGAATTTACCACCTTGGTGGCAGGAAACTACCAAAACGCCCCTAAATATGATCCAAGCACCCGCCAAATTATTTGGCAATTACCTTCTGTGCCAGCTGGAGCCGGCTATCTAACTGAGGCCCCGGAATTAGTCTTCCAAATTCGCGTTACGCCTACAGCCAATTTTGTTAATCAACCAATCCCGCTTATAGAAAAAACCATCTTAACAGCTAGGGATTCTTTTACCAGTAAAGAAATTATCCAAGAGTATCCAGCTGTTATGTCAGACAGGTTGACTGATAAAAGTGTCTCTTATTTGGAAACGATAGTCCAACCATAAATAATAAACTTAAAAGTAAATCAATAGTCCCCCAAAATTTTTTCTAAGAGAAAAACATCTTTTCTAAATATTAAAATCCAAACTAGTAAGAATCTAACAGGTCCACCCATTCGAGCACCGAAGATAACTTAAATTTACTGGGGATTGCTTGAGATTTTAATTAATTTTTGCTATAGTTTAAATATCTGTCTCAGTTATTATAAAATTAAAAAACCCGCTCTTAGTAGCTGAAAATATTTTAGCGTATTTTATTAATTATTGTTGGCAAAATCTAGCTGAAAAATGCCGTCATCGTCTAGTCTGGTTAGGACACGGGGCCTTCAATCCCGTAACATGGGTTCAAATCCCATTGACGGCGCTAGTAAATAAAATCATACTGAAATTATGCTAATTTTATCAATTGAAACCTCTTGCGACGAAACAGCTATGGCTTTATTAAATATTAGCCAATCAAAATCTAAAATACAATATAGAGTTTTATCAGAATCGGTAGCCAGCCAAATCAAGCTCCATAGACGTTATGGCGGAGTAGTTCCTAATTTAGCTAGCAGAGAGCATGCCAAAAATTTTCCTATTATTCTAAAACAAACCCTTAAGACCTCCTACCCTCCAATCTCATTTAAAAACTTAGATTTAATAGCTGCTACTATAGGCCCCGGGCTTTTACCCTCTTTATTAATAGGAGTCAATGGCGCTAAAACTTTAAGCTGGTTTTTAAATAAACCACTTGCGGGTGTTAACCATCTAACCGGACATCTGTTTAGTTTTTTACTGAACGAAGAATTTCAAACATCTGAAGGTTATTCTTTTGACCTATCAAAACAAAAAGATGTTTTCCCAGCTATCGGCTTAATAGTGTCAGGAGGGCATACTACCTTAGTCAAGCTCTCGGGGTTTTCTAAAATTAAAATGTTAGGAGAGACCCGAGACGATGCAGCTGGAGAATGCCTAGATAAATGCGCCAGATTATTAAATTTAGGATACCCCGGAGGTCCAATCATTGCTAAATTAGCTAAAAATAATCCTAAAATTACCAAAGTTAAATTCCCGAGACCAATGGCTAATTCTGATAATTATGATTTTTCTTTTTCTGGCTTAAAAACTGCTGTTTTATATTTTGTTCAATCTTTAACAGAACAAGAAAAAAAAGAACTCTTGCCACAAATGTGCTATGAAATCCAAGAAGCTGTAGTAGATGTCTTAATAATCAAAGCGCTTAAGGCAGCTAGAGAATACTCAGCTAAAAGCCTTGTCTTGGGAGGCGGAGTAACAGCCAATAATAGATTAAGAGAAAAGATAATGTTAGCTGCCCAACGAGAACACCTCCAACTCTTCCTTCCACCTATAAAATATGCTACTGATAATGCTACCATTATGGCCTTGCCAGCTTATTTACGCTATCATAAAGTTTCCCAAAAAACTTTAATTAATAATTGGAAAAAATTAGACGCCAAGGCTAATATTACCATATAAAAATTTAGGGTTATTTAATAGGATATGAAATCTTTACCTAAAATTTATCCTTTCCAAGCAACAGAAAGTAAAATATATAAACTGTGGGAAAAATCAGGTTATTTTAATCCTGACAATTTACCCCCAACCCCATCTGGCCACCGGCAAGATAAATTCTGCATCATAATGCCACCCCCGAATGCTAATGATCCTTTACATATTGGGCACGCTGTTTTTATTACGTTAGAGGATTTAATGATTAGGTATAACCGTCTCCGAGGTAAAAAAACTCTTTGGGTGCCGGGTACTGATCACGCAGGATTTGAAACACAAGTAGTTTTTGAAAAAAAGCTAGAAAAAGAAGGAAAAAACCGTTTTTCTATGAGTCGAGAAGAATTTTATAACGCGGTTTATAAATATACCCAAAAAAATAAAAAAATTGTCAGGCAACAATTAAAAATGATGGGGGCTTCATGCGATTGGTCTCGAGAGAAATTCACTTTGGATAAAGATATTATCAACCTTGTCTATGAAACCTTCGCCCAACTCTACCACAACGACTTGATATATAGAGGTCAACGAATAGTTAATTACTGCCCCAAGCACAAAACAGCTTTATCTGATTTAGAGGTAAAATACGAAACCGAAGAAGGCAAGCTATATTTTATCAAATATAATTTTACTAATAATTCTGAGCGCTACTTAGAAGTAGCCACTACTAGACCAGAAACTATCCCCGGGGACTTAGCGTTAGCAGTTAATCCTAAAGATAGCAGGTATCAAAGTATAATTGGCCAAACAGTAATAGAACCCATAACTGAAAGAGTAATCCCTGTTATTAAAGATAAAAGAGTGGAGATAGGATTTGGCACCGGGGTTTTAAAAGTTACTCCATCTCATGACCCAGTAGATTTTGAAATAGGGCAAGAACACCAATTAGGCCAAAGACCAATTATAGACCTCAATGGCAAATTTAATGAACTAGCTGGCCCGCTTAATGGTTTATCTATTAAGGAAGGACGCGCCAAGGTGTTGACTCTGCTCCAAGACAAAAACGCCTTAATTAAAGAAGAAAGTTATAGCCACGAAGTGGGGCATTGTTATAAATGTTTTTCAGTTATAGAACCAATGGTAATGGATCAATGGTTTGTTAGAATGACTACCCCTTATCAAAATCAAAAATCATTACGCGATTTAGCTTGGGATGCTGTTAAGCAAAAACAAATTAAAATTATTCCTGCTAAGTTTGAAAAAGTATTTTTTCATTGGTTAAAAAACTTAAAAGATTGGAACATTTCTCGTCAAATCTTTTGGGGTATTAGAATTCCTGTCTATTATTGCCGCGAGCAAAATAATTCAGCCTGCCAACAGCAAAAAGGAATTATTGTTTCAGCAAAAAAAATAACTAAATGCCCATATTGCGGCAGCCATGACATCATTCAAGATCCAGATGTGCTAGATACTTGGTTTTCGTCAAGTCAATGGCCTTTTGTCACCCTAATGTCTAATCAAGAAAATGATTTCGAGGAATTCTATCCTACTCAAGTAATGGAAACCGGCTGGGATATTTTATTTTTTTGGGTAGCTCGAATGATTATGATGGGAATCTATAGGACCGGAAAAATACCCTTCGAAACAGTTTATTTACATGGTTTAGTGCGAGATAAAGATCGCCAAAAAATGTCTAAATCCAAAGGTAACGCCATTGACCCTTTAGGTGTCTCTCGTCTTTATGGAACTGACGCTTTAAGAATGTCTCTCATTATAGGCAATAGCGCAGGCAATGATATTATAATTTCTGAAGACAAAATAAAAGGTTATAGAAATTTTGCCAATAAAATTTGGAATGTGAGTAGATTTATAGACCTAAACCTTCAAAATTTTGAGCCTCAAAACCAAATTAAATTAACAAGCCATGACAAAAAACTACTGAACGATCTGGTAAAAATAGAAAAAAAAGTTACTGGTTATCTAGATAATTTCCAATTTTCTTTAGCCGGAGAAACTATTTACCATTATTTTTGGCATACTTTTGCTGATAAAATAGTGGAAGAGGCGAAAATTAGAATACGAGAAAAAAACAATGACCAAGCTGCACAATATCTACTTTATTCAATTTTAAAAAATTGTTTAATTCTACTTCATCCTTTTATGCCTTTTGTTACAGAAACGCTCTGGCAAAGAATCATTGTTCCGCGCGAACCTAATAAAAAAAATGCTAATCTGCTACTAGTAGCGAACTGGCCCATTGAATAATCATAAACTTAGACGTTAATAATATATTATGATATGGCAATCTCTATTTTTAAGCAGCCTGCTCTCCGCCTTACCAATAGTGGCGTGGCTGATTTTTTTTCTCTGGCAGGACGTTAAAAAACCTGAGCCAAAGCGTTGGATTTTTTTGTGTTTCTCTTTGGGTGCTTTGACCACTCCAATTGCTTACTGGTTAGAAAATCGCTTTATTATATGGAGTGGAATTAATTTAGAAAGCGAGCTCTCAATAGGGGTAAATATCTTACTCTATGGAGTAATCGCCCTAATTGAAGAATTATTAAAGTTTTTAGTTATTAGAATAGCTTTAAAAGAAAATCGTTATTTTGATGAAGCCATAGATGCTATGATTTATTTAATCGCAGCTGCTTTAGGTTTTGGGGTGATAGAAAATATTTTAGCCAGTTTAGATTATTTTATCATCCCAAATTATTATCTCAACGGAATAGGTGTTTTAGTTTTGCGTTTTATTGGAGCTAATTTAGTTCATGTTTTATCCAGCGGCCTGATAGGTTATTTTTGGGCTTTATTTTTAATCTCGAAGAAAAAATATTATTTGTACGAGGGTTTATTTTGGGGCATCCTCTTGCATTGGGGCTTTAATCTTGCTATTATATTCTTTGGACAAGCAGCTTTATTAAGCATTACAATTTTTTTGTTTGCAGTAACAATTTGTCTCTTATGGATATTTGATACTCTAAAGCATGTAGAAAAGCGAATAGAGTATTAATAATTTTATATAATTTTTAATGATGGTAGTTCAAATAATCAAATTAACACTAAACTAAATCAAACATATGACAGAAAAAAATAAAACTAATGATCTCAATAATAATATAACAAATCATCTTTCTTGGCCAGCCAACGAAGAAGAAGGTGAATTAGCAATTGATTTATATGAAACCGACAAAAACTTAGTCTTAAAAGCAGTGGTAGGTGGTGTCAAAATTAATAATTTAGATATAGCTATTACCAATGATATGATCACTATTAAAGGAGAAAGAAAACCTGAGGAGCATGAAGAAATTAAAAAAGTTTATTATAATGAATGTTTTTGGGGAATATTTTCCAGAGCTATAATTTTACCGGCTGAAATTGATGCTGATAAAGCTAAAGCTACTTTAAAAAACGGCTTATTAACAATTTATCTACCCAAAATAGAAAAAAATAAGGAAAAAACAGTCAAGATTATTGAAGAAAACGAGGAAAATTAAAATAACCAATAACCACCTGACAGCCGAAGTGGCGGAATTGGTAGACGCGCTAGGTTTAGGACCTAGTCCTTTTTATAAGGGTGAGAGTTCGAATCTCTCCTTCGGCACTTAATGTATAAGCTGAGGCAAATCAATAAAAACCCCTCTTAGATAAAAAGAGGGGTTTTTATTGTGGCCTTAAATTAAATATACTATTTTGCTGTTGGCCATTTAACCGTAGTAGAACTACCAGCAATAAATTGAGTTACTACATTAACTAAGAATTTAGCTAATAAGGCTACGGCAAAGCCGATTAAAGCATATATTAAAACCTGCATAGCTAATTTAATTTTATCTTCCTTACCACCAGCTGTCACATAAGTAAAACCAGCATAAACAATCATAATCGCTGAAACTAACAAAACTATATTAGCAAACCAGTTTAAAGCTTTGGCTAATAACCCCCAAATATCTATATCTGTCATTTCTGGGGGCCAATTAGGATTAGGCGGCTCATTGGCCGCCTCGGTCACTACTGGCAAGCCAACAATACCACCAATCATAGCAGAGAGTAATATAAATGCAGCTAATTTATAAGTTAATTTTTTCATAAAACTTTGAGGAATTTTAATTTTACTAAAAATAAGCATTAATTATCGACCATTAATAAGTTAATTTATTTTATTTAGTTTATTATAATCGAAAATGCCCACGAAGTCAAGAGAACAATTAAATAATCGGCTGGCTAGGTGGCTGACCGGTAAAAAACTCATAAAGTAAATTAGGTACTGCTTGAGCAATAAGAGCTAACGCTAAACCTATTAAAGCCCAAACTAATACCCTTTGGGCTAATTTAATTCTTTCTTCATTGCCACCGGCTGTCGCGTAAGTAAAACCTGCATAAACCACCATAATAGGTGCAATGTAAAACACTAGTCTAATCAAAAATTTTACGATATTTCTAACCACTTGACCAATAGTAGTGGTTTTACCCAAAGGATTAGGCAAAGAAATCGCGCCAGAACCACCGCCACTCGTACCGCCAATACCGCCGCCAATTCCACCACCACCAGCTCCCGGCTCATTTAGAGCCTTGGATAAAACAGGAAACCCTATGATGATAACAACGATAACCATTAAAATGATAGAGACAAATAATTTAGAGTTCATAAAATAGTTTAAAATAATTTTAAGATAATGTTTCTTTGGGGGTCTTAAGTTTTAATAACATTCCAAATGCCACCAACTACCAGTCATATTGAAACCGCCTATTTCTTTAATGAACCAGAAAAAAGTATGCACAATCACCCAAGCTAAAAGCACAATAGCTAACCCTATTATAGCATTAGTGATCAGTTTTTGTCCAGCAGTAATGTTTTTTTGATTACCAAAAGATAACATCCACATAAAAGCTCCGACTATAATAATAACTATACAAATCCAAAAAGCTAGTTGTAAAACAAAATTAATGACATTTTGCACTAAAACTAAAAGATCGCAAACGGTACACGCTAATCCTTCGCACGGAACCAATCCTCCCTCAGAAATTTGAGGTAAAGCGCTCGGCGTTGAAGTAATGGTTACTGGTAAAATAGAAGGAATAAAAGGAAGCGTAGCCGAGGTAGCTCCGGTAACTAAAACAGGCAAGACAATTAAAATTATCAAGAAATTAATTAAATAAATTCGCGATAATTTTGATAAAAATTTTTTCATAGAGATGCCAAAATAAATTTTATTTCTAAAGAAAAATTCTGTTGAGAAATTATTTCCAAGAAAAATTTAAAGTATTAGCCCCATCTAAAACTACATCGTGAGGAGGTAGTTTTCTTATACCCACATCATCTATCATCTGTTTAAAAACGTTGTCAAACTGTTCATAGTCGTATTGATAATAAATCCAACTATTCAATGATTGAGCTAAAAAAGTACTATCTAGAGGTTCATTTAAATAAGCAGCAATAATATTCTTATTAGCAGGTGGCCTATGGGTTATATTATAATAAGCATCTGCCCCTTCATTGGAATTCAAAAATTTTAAAAATAACCAAGATTCTTTAGGGTGTTTGGTCTGTGTACTGACTAAATAATAAGAAATACGAGCATAATTATTTTGATTAGGGTTATTACGAAAATTAGGCAAAGAACTAATTTTAAAATTCAGCAAAGGATTGTATTCCCTTAGCACATCTATGGCTTGTTCGTAACCAATCATCAGCGCTGTTTTTCCTTGACTAAAAGCAATGACTGAATCGGGTAAATTCTCATTCCAAGAATAATTAATAGACAAAGGGTTGGCAAATTGAGTATAAAATTGCAAAGCTGCTTCAGCCGGCACTATTGGTTGATTCTGCCAAAGGGTGGCATCTTTAAAAACTACCAGACCTAAATTTTCATCAACCACAGGGCTGCCTAACTGACCCATTAAAGCAGAAAGAATATCCGTAGCCCAACGCACGTTATTGCTCGTACCCAAAGCAATGGCTGAACGAATCAAACGACCATTGGGCTCTAAAATTCTTAATTTAGGGATAAGATCTAAAACTTCTTCCCAAGTTTTTGGAGGTAAAGGAATAGCCGAAGCATTAAAAATGTCTTGATTATAATAAAGAGCCAGAGTATCAATGCTTACCGGTATACCATAAAGATAAGAATTATTAACCAGCACTGGTTTCAGGCTAGTTTCGGAATAAGTCTCTAGTAATTTTTTGACTGTGATTTGTTTATCCTGAGGAAGATACAAAGGCCAAGCTTTATTCTGATATTTAGGAAACCACGTGTCATAGACAAAAAAAACATCAGGGGCTTCATTATCAGCAAAAGCTTTCAGTAAGGCCTGATGATATTCTTCTTCTGAAAATTGGGTATAGAAAATTGTAAGATGCGGATAACCACTGGTAAACTGATCGAATACTTGAGTCATTTTCTCAACTGACTCGATTCCCCACACTTGTAAAGTAATGGCTCTAGGTTTGGCAATAAAGGAAAAGTAAATTAAGGCCACAAATCCAATTACGGCTGCAATTACTCCTATTACTATATTCCTTTGTTTTGGCGTTAAACTCATAATGACTTTTTTATTAATATGATGCAGGTAATTTTAACAAAAACCCATAATGGGCCGCCCCCACGGCTAATTCTCTTTCTAGTTCAAACCCATTATCTTCCAATAAAGACAAAAGTTCTGGTTTAGAGATAGGAAACAATTTTTGTGGCGAAGGTAGTTTATCAGACTGCCAATCTATGACTACCAATTTTCCAGTATTTTTTAACACCCTTTTGGCTTCTAAGATCACTGCAGTTTTATTTTCTATCTGAAAAAGCACGTTAGACATTAAAACTAAATCGCAATAATTATTAGGCAAAGTGCTGCCTTGGGGTGCTTCTAAATTAGCCCATCTAGTTTCTATAACATTGGCCAACCCTGACGCTTTAGCTCTAAAGGTTAAAGTTTCTAAAGAAGGCTTCCAGATATCTAAAGCGATAACCTTGCCTGATGGTTTTACTATTTGGGCTATAGCTAAACTAAAAAACCCAGAACCACAACCAAAATCAGCTACTATCATGCCTTCTTTAAGGGGCAAAAGATTAACTACAGCTTGAGGATTTAAAAACCCATTCATATTGTTATTCAATAATATATTATACTGCTAAATTTTATTAGAGTAAAGAGATGCTGGCCAATTCGTCTTGAGGATTTAATTTCATTACTCTAACACCTTGGGTTAAACGATTCAAGACAGGAATAGAATCAAGAGCTAATTTTATGATCTGCCCCTCTTGGGAAACAGCTAACAGAAATTCAGTTTCTTTGGGCAACAAACAAACATTAATTAAGACACCTGTTTTCTCGGTAACTTTAGCGATTTTAAGACCTTGACCTCCTCTTTTTTGTTTTCTAATTTGACTTAAAGGAGTCTTTTTTCCAAATCCTTTTTGGGTCACAGAAATAATGTTGGCGCCTCGTAATTCCTTAGTTATAGTAATTAAGGATATCACCTCGTCCCCTTTAGTTAATTTAATCCCAATAACTCCGCTGGCTGCCCTCCCTGAAGAACGCAAATCATGTTCGCTAAAACGAATCCCCTGTCCTTTTTTAGTAGCCACAAGCACCTCATCGCTGCCTGTAGTTAAATTGGCTCCCACCACTTTATCATTATTATTTAATTTTATTACCAAAAGACCATTTTTGCGGTTAGTCTTAATTTCCTCTAAAGAAATTTTTTTAATCAGGCCGTGCTGAGTAGCTAAAACTAAATATTGATAATTATGGCCTTGCCCTAAGGGAGTAGTCTTAATCAAAGAAATCACTTTTTCTTTTTCTTGAAGACTAAGATAATTTTGAATAGATTTACCGCTGGCTGTCCTTGAAGCTTCTAAAATTTCAAATGCCCTAAGCCGAAAAAGCCTTCCCCGATCAGTAAAAAATAAAAGTTCGTCTTTATTATGACAAGAAATAATTTGAGTTATCATGTCGTCTTGGCTTTTGGGTTCATAACTAATCACACCCTTACCCCCTCTTTTTTGGTCACGAATTAAATCAGAAGCCATTCTTTTAATATAGCCGCCTTGGGAAAAAGTAATTAAAGCTAATCCTTCCGGAATTAAATCCTCATCTTTAATGGCGGCTGGAGCTTGCCCTATAACCACAGTTCTTCTAGCGTCACCATAAGTTTTTATTAAATTTGTCAATTCTTCTTTAATTATCTTATCAACTTCTTTAGGGTTGCTAAGCACTAATTCATAATGTTTTATTAAAGCTTGTTTTTCTTTTAATTCTTCCTCAATTTTACCTCTTTCTAATCTGGCTAAATTATGAAGTTTAATTTCCAAAATCGCATTAGCTTGAATTTCATCAAACCCAAATTTATCTATTAATTTTTGCTGAGCTTCTGCTCGGCTATCTGATTTTTTAATTAACTGAATAATTTCATCGATATGATTAATAGCTTTCACCAAACCTTCTAAAATATGTGCTCGCTCGGCAGCTTTGGCTAATAAATATTTAGTTCGGCGTACCACCACAATTTTTCTGTGATTGAGATAAGCCACTAAAATATCTTTCAGGGATAAAATTTGGGGTTGCAGACCATTTTCAATTAAAGCCAACATATTGATATAAAAAGTTTTCTCCAACTCAGTAAATTTATATAATTGACCAAGAATTCGTTGGGCTGGAGCATCATTTTTTAAATCGATCACAATGCGTAAGCCCTCTTTATTGGTCTCGTCTCGCAAATCTTTAATTCCTTCGATTTTTTTCTCCTCTACTAAATGAGCTATCTGGGTAATTAAATTGGCTTTATTTACTAAATACGGAATTTCAGAAATAATAATTTTGGTATTTTTATCTTCTTCAATTTCTGCCTTGCCGCGACACAAAAAACTGCCTTTTCCATTAGCATAAATTTCCGCCAGCTTCTCTTGACCAAAAATAAACCCGCCTGTAGGAAAATCAGGGCCCGGAATATATTTCATCAAATCTTCGGTAGTGGCTGAAAGATGGTCAATCAAATAAATCAAAGCAGAACACACCTCAGTTAAATTATGAGGCGGAATATTAGTAGCCATACCAACCGCAATACCCATAGAACCATTAATAATAAGCTGGGGCACTTTGGCTGGTAAAAATAAAGGCTCTTGACGAGAATTATCATAATTTGAAACAAAATCAACGGTATCTTGACCAATATCTTCCAGCATTTCTTCTGCTAAAGGCGCTAATTTACATTCTGTGTAACGCATAGCAGCCGGCGGATCTCCATCAATAGACCCGAAATTTCCTTGCCCTTGAATTAAAGGATAACGCAGAGAAAAATTCTGAGCCATTCTAACCAAACTATCATAAACCGCGCTTTCCCCATGAGGGTGATAATGGCCTAACGTAGACCCAACTACATTAGCTGATTTTCTAAATTTACCGGAAAATCGAAAGCCCTCTTCAAACATAGTAAATAAGATTCTTCTCTGTACCGGCTTCAACCCATCTCTCACATCTGGTAAGGCGCGTGAAACAATCACTGACATAGCATAATCTAAATAAGACTCTTTGAGCTCTTCTGTTATTTCTTTATTAATAATATGCTGATTATTATTAGGCTCTGATTTTTCAATCTTGTTTTTATGAATAGAATTAGGCATAGTTACTGATTACTCAACAATATTTAATCTTAAAAACTATTTTAAGTTATTTTCTTCATTAATTGAAGTACTGGCCTGCAAAATAACAAGTTGGGTATTTTGAGGCAATTGAGAACTTCGTATGACTAGTTTATTTAAATACTCGGGTTTTTTCCCAAATACTTTAATAAAATTATCCACAGAATCTAATTTAATTTTTAAACCGGGTAATTGATAATGCATAGGAATAACTATTTTAGGCTCAATTTGATTAATAACTGAGACCGCTTCTTCCGCATCTAAGGTATAAGTTCCCCCAACAGGAATAAATAAAATATCACTATTGGCAACTTTTTCCAGCGTTTCTTCTTTAATTCGTTTTTCACCTAAATCGCCTAAGAACACCAACTTCATATCTTCACTCCGGATAAGATAAATTGTATTTAAACCTCGAAGTTTGCCCCCTTGATTATCATGGTACGACATGAGGCCATCAATAACTATATTCGCCACTTCGATTTCGCCAGCTCCTGCCATCACAAATGGTTTACCTAAAATAAGATCTTGATTATTGTGATCATCGTGATTATGAGAAATTAACAAAATATCTGCCTTAAATCTCGGAGGTTTTAAGCCAGTAAAATTCTCGTGATAAGGATCTAGGGCGATCACTTTATTTTTAGTGTCAATTCTAAAATAGGATTGACCGAACCATTGAATAATCATAATATTAAAACTTTCTAACTACTTTAGTATAGCAAAAAAAAATTTAAATGCCAACTTTTTATTAGGGGCTAACTATTAAACCTTCAGTGGTCTATCAATCCTGCTTTAACAGCCACTCTTTTGTAGGCTACCCCTACCGGCCAACAACTTTGTAAAATTAATAAAGGACGGTCTTCCGGAGGAAAGATAGTTTCGGTCGTATCTTCACCTTGAGGCCAAGGTAAAAAAATTCGTTTCTCCTGCACCTGAAACAATAAAACTTTATTTTTCCAAATTACAATTATCTCATCCCCTTGATCTAATTCATTTAGCAAGGAAAAAACAGATTTATAATGTCCCGGCTGCCAAGGATATTGGGAACTGTGCCCTAAAATTATAGTGTAGTTTTCGCCGGGTATCCCACCGGGATATATTACCACCCCTTCTGTTAATTTTTTCTCTATTAATTTTAGATCTGGAACTTCCACTGTTTTAATAGGGGCTTCCAGTTTTAATTTAGGGATAACCAAAACATCGCCGGTTAATTGGGTATAGGTCTCGGGTAATAAGGGTGGAACTGACACCTCAGTAGGCAACACGGTACTACCTTGTGTTAAGGTGGTAGAAGTTGAGGAGGATAAAAAAGCTGGTTTTCTATAAACTTCGTAGACAATTTTTCCCCTCATTTCTGATACTTTATATTTAATCCAAGCCATAAAAGCTGCTCCATTTAAAACAAAAAATAAACCAATAAAAACAGCGAAGAATATGGATAAAAAAATTTTGAAATCTTTTTTCATTGAATCCTAAAATAACGATTTGCGTTAATCGCTAAATAATTAGGGCTTTATCAATAATAATTATTTTAGACATCCAAGTTTTTTACCTTTTGAGCGTACGCTTGAATAAAAGTCTTCCGAGGCAAAACTTCTTCACCCATTAAAACATCAAACAACCTGTCGGCTTCTTCAGCATCAGCTATAGTCACCTTCTTCAAAATCCTTTGAGCCGGATTCATAGTAGTTTCCCACAATTGTTCAGGATTCATTTCTCCTAAACCTTTATAACGCTGCAAAGAAATATTTCCTTTAACCCCTGCAGAGGTCATTTCAGTGTCTTGAGCTAAATCTGGTTCTTCTTCATTAGAAACTCTAAAGGTTATTTCACCTTGATTATTGTCCGCCATTTTTAATTTACGCACCTTGGCTTTTGCCTTCTGGGGCAATTTTGATTCTGCCTCCTCCAAATTTTGAATTATTTTATTTTTTTCCTCTTCAGTATAAGCATAGAATACTTCTTTATTTTTTTGAATTCTATATAAGGGAGGCTGAGCAATATACAAATAACCCTGATCTATAATGGCCCTAAAATATCTAAAAAATAATGTCAACAACAAAGTTCTAATATGGGCTCCGTCGCTATCAGCATCTGTCATAATAACAATCTTATGATAACGTAATTTATTAATATTAAAATCCTCGCTAATAGCAGTGCCTAAAGCTACTATTAAATTACGTATTTCTTCTGAAGACATCATTTTATCAAACCTCGCTTTTTCAATATTTAAAATTTTTCCACGTAAGGGTAAAACGGCCTGCGTATTTCTATCCCGAGCCATTTTAGCACTACCACCAGCTGATTCCCCTTCTACGATAAACAATTCAGATTCTTCGGCTTTTTTAGAAATACAATCAGCTAACTTCCCCGGCAAACTTGCTCCCTCCAACACCCCTTTTCTTAAAATATTTTCCCGCGCTTTTTTAGCAGCCTGCCGAGCCCTATTAGCTAATAAGCATTTTTCTATAATTCTCTTGGCATCATCTTTATTTATTTCTAAATATTCTTTAAAATTCTCAGAGGTTACCCGATCTACTGCCACCCTAACTTCTGGATTACCCAGTTTAGCTTTGGTTTGGCCTTCAAATTGCGGTTCTTTTAATTTAACACTGACAATAGCTACTAATCCTTCCCTAGTGTCATCGCCTGAAAAACTTTCTTCGCCTTTTAAGTATTCATTACTCCTAGCAACGTCATTTAAAACTCGAGTTAAGGCTGACCGAAACCCAGTTAGATGCATGCCTCCCTCAGGAGTATAAATGTTATTAGCAAACGTCAGCTCTACTGTTTCAGTATCGTTAATATAAAGCATGGCTACCTCCACGAGGATATTATCTATTTCTTTGTGGGTATAAAAAATGTTCTTAGTCAACCATTGATAATCGCGAGTTAAATAGCTGATAAAAGAAATGAGGCCATTTTCAAAATGAAATATATAATAAGGGATTGGCGCCTTTTCCCTTTTGTCTTTAAACTCAATCGTCACGCCCGGCGTCAAATAGGCCTGTTGCCTTAAATGATCTAAAATACGTTTGGTCTCAAAATTGATTTGAGGAAAAATTTCAGGATCTGGTTCAAAAGTAATTCTCGTGCCAGTAACCTTAGTCGTGCCAATCTTTTCAACCGGACCTTTAGGTATACCGCGACTATACTCTTGGGTATAAATAAATCCATCCCTATAAACTTCTGCTTTTAAGTTTTGAGATAAAGCATTAACCACAGACACCCCAACTCCGTGCAAACCACCAGCAATCTTGTAAGATTGACCACCAAATTTACCACCGGCATGAAGAGAGCATAAGACAGTTTCTAGAGCGGTCTTATGGGTTTTTTCATGAAGATCGACAGGAATACCCCGACCTTTATCTAAAACTGAGATTTTATTATCTGCTAATATTTCTACTAAAATATAATCGTTAAAACCAGCCAAAGCTTCATCTAGACTATTATCAACAACCTCCCAAATTAAATGGTGCAAACCTTCAATTCCAGTAGAGCCGATATACATACCGGGCCTTCGGCGCACTGGCTCCAACCCCTCTAAAACATAAATGTCTTTGGCGGTATAGGAACTATTTTTATTGGCTTCGGTAAATTGTAAATCGTCTGGGGAGAAAGAATTATTATTTACTTTGGACTGACTCTCGCTGTCAATTGATTTTTGATTTTCCAATTTTTTTGTCTCGCGAGAGTTTTTTAATGGTTTAGGTATTGATTGACGAATCATGAATTTATTAATTAACAAAATATTTAACGAATAATTGCCCCAAGGTGTTTAAGTTTGGTAATAATTTTATCCAGTTCTTGATCTACCTCGCTTTTAGTTAAAGTTTTATGGGGCGACTGAAAAACTAAATGAAAAGATAAACTCTGCTTATTACCCATTTGCTCGTCCCGATACACATCAAATAAATCTACATCAACTAAGAGTTCCGGAGAAGCAGATTGCATGGCGTTTAAAATATTATCAATTAAAACATCACTAGAGATAATAAAAGAAATATCGCGACTGACCGCAGGATATTTGGGTAAAGGTTTATAATATTTTTCGGCCTTGATTTCTGTAAACCAAGGAGCTAATTTAATTTCCCAAAAAACCACGTCGTTTTTAAGATCAAAAAAATTATTTAAGGTAGAATTAGAAATACCGACAACACCTACAGGTTTCGAGTTAATCATCAGGATGGCACCTGACTTCAATAACGAACTATACCAAGCATCATTTAAAGAGGCAAAAGAGTAATCGGACCTCGAAAATCCAAATTTCTTTAGTAAGTCCTCTAGGATTCCTTTGGCTTCTAAAAATAGGTCCTCACTGACAGCCTGACGTTGACTCAAAACACCACCAACTACTTCATCTTCAGAGAAATCTGTCCCTTGTTGATAAATTTTACCCAACTCAAAAAGTCGCACTTCGTTACGAAAAGATAAATTATGTTGTACGTTTTCCAAAAAATTAAAAATTAAACTGGGGCGTAAATAATAAAAAAGATTGCTCAAGGGGTTAGCTAGTTTAATAACACGGCTACTATTATTTAAACCTACACTTTCTACCACTTCCTTAGAAATTAATGAATAATTATAAACCTCTTCTAGCTGGTAGGCTGCCAGCCAATCTTTGAATTGCTCCTTAAACACCCAGAACTCGTTCTCTTTTGGCAGAACTGAAGTTAATAAGGGCGCGTTTAGGGGGATATTATTGACCCCTATCAGCCGAGCGACTTCCCCCATCACATCTTGGGCACAAATAATATCGTTACGAAATTCTGGCGGCGTAATTAATAAATAATTCTTCCTTTCAATAAAAGAAAAACCTAAATTAGTTAAAATTTGTTTAATACGTGATTGAGATAAACTCCAGCCCAAAAAATTTGACCACCTAGACCAAGAAATAGGAATAATGTTTTTTTGATTTTTTTTAGAAGAACGCTTTTTACTCTCTAAAACGCCAGCTAATATTTCCCCACCGCTCACCTCGCGAATCAGTTGAGCGAGTAATTCTAAACTATAAGGCGCGAGCTGGGGAGAAAGATTGTGTTCAAAGCGCCAACTAGCCTCAGTAATTAATTGGTGAAGACGCGAAGTTTTTCTCACAGTAACCCCATCAAAATTAGCGCTTTCTAAAACTATATTCTGGGTTTGCTGAGTAATTTCTGCTGCTTGACCACCTTTAATGCCTGCTAGAGCTAAAGGCTGCTTATGATCTGCAATAACTAAATCTGACGTTGATAATTCTAAAATTTCCCCATCTAAAGTAGTTATCGCCTCATGAGGATGCGCTAACCTAATAATAATTTCCCGCTTGGGGCTATCTGATAAAATAGGGCTTAATTTGTCGTAATCAAAGACATGCAAAGGCTGCCCGGTCAGCAACATAATATAATTACTAGCGTCTACTACATTATTAATAGGGCGCAAACCACAATCTTTTAATCTCTGTTGCAACCATGAAGGCGATTTTTTAACTTGAACACCTTGAATTAATCTGGCTGAATAATAATTACATAAATTGCTTTGATGGTTGAGAGCTAAATATTTATCAATGGCTTCTGAGCTTTCTTTAACTTTAATACGAGGATAAACAAATTTTTTCCCCTCATAAGCTAAAAGCTCCCGCGTCAAACCTAAATGACAACCGGCATCAGCTACTCGATTAGGCAACAAATCCACCTCTAAAACAGCAAATTTACCCGACTTGACCACCCGACTTTCAGCTAAATGTAACGTTAAAAGTTCAGCTACCTGATTAGGTGAAAAGGCAAAATGACCTAAATCTTTTAACCATTGATAAGAAAATTTCATAATAAATAATCTGTTAAAATTGTTCTAAAAAGCGCACATCAGATGAATAAAATAACCTAATATCATCTACCTTAAAGTTCAGCATAGCAAACCTCTCTACCCCTAAACCAAAAGCAAAACCTTGCCATTTATTATTTTCGTAACCGACCACCTTGAATAAATCCGGGTGAACCATTCCGGCGCCTAACAACTCTATCCACTTACCGGCTATTTTCACATCAACCTCAATTCCCGGGGTCACAAAAGGAAAATAACTAGGTCGAAACCTTAGTAAAATATTGTCTCCTAAAATTGACTTTAAAGCCATAGTTATTAATGACTTAAATCCAGCTAAAGTGATATGCTCATCTACCATTAAACCCTCTACTTGGTAAAATTGAAAATTATGAGTAGCGTCTGTAGCTTCGTAGCGAAAGCAACGACCCGGAGAAATAATCCGTAAAGGTGGGATATGCTGTTCCATATATCTAATTTGAACAGGGCTAGTGTGAGCTCGGAGTAATAATTTCTCCTCATCTTTCTTAGTTTTTCTAGCTGAAGGCGTCTTGTTTTTAGAATCTAACCAAAAAGTATTCCACATATCTCTAGCTGGATGATCGGGAAAAATCCTTAGAGCATCAAAATGATAATATTCAGTCTCTATCTCTGGCCCTTCCACTACCAAAAAACCTAATTTTTCAAAAGATTTTATTATTTTTCGCAAGGATAATGTTAAAGGATGAAGATGTCCTTGAGTTATTTTTTTTCCGGGTCTTGTATAATCTAAAATTGAAACTGTGCTTGAATTAGAAAATTGCTGACTAGCTTTTTGGTACCACTCTTGTAATTGCTGTCGCACCTCATTAGCTTGTTGACCTTGTCTTTTTTTTAGTTCATCTGAGAGATCCTTAAGTGTTTTAAAAAATGAAGCTAGACCGCTCTTGCGACCTAAATACTTAATCCGCCAACTCTCTAACTCTGCCTCACAAGACACCTGTTTTAAATCATTCTGCGCTTGTGTTAATAATTGCTTAAAATCCATATAATTATTATCTCGTTTTAATAAGGCCTAAATTATTTTGTAGAATATCGTGAAGTGATAGCCCTAGTATACCTTACTTTATCTATTTTTTCAAGATAAAAATAATTATCCCTTAATCGTTAATAAGAATTAATTGTCTAGAATTTATATTAAAGAAATTAAAAGTTGCAGATTTTAGAAAAATAGTATACAATAAAAGAAACTATAACGCTAATCAATTATTAATTATGTCAGGACATTCTAAATGGGCCAAAGTCAAGCACCAAAAAGCGGCTAACGACCCTAAAAAAGGACAGAATTTTTCTAAACTGGCTAATCTGATAGCAGTAGCGAGTCGCGAAGGTAAAGATATAGAAACTAATCCTAAATTACGCATTGCCGTGGAAAAAGCTAAAGAAATAGGAATGCCAAAAGAAAATATAGAAAAAGCTATTAAGCGAGGCAGTGGAGAAACAAATGAAGCCATGACTGTAGAGGAAGTTTTGTACGAAGCTTATGGGCCTCAGGGCTCCGCCCTCTTAATTAAAACTATTACCGACAACAAAAATCGCACTCTAAACGAATTGCGACACTTATTAAGTTTATTTGACAGCAAACTAGCCCAAACAGGCAGCGTACGTTGGTTATTCCGAGAAATAGCCATCTTAGAAGTACCTAAGAAAGATTGGAATGAAAATTTAGCCCTAGAGGTCATTGAACAAGGTGCTGAGGAAATTGAAGAAGCCGAAGAGACTATTTTTATTTACTGCCCTCCGTCAAAACTTAATCTATTAAAAAATTTTATCAGCGAACAGCTACCCCAAACAGAAATTAAAACTGATTTAGGTTTCCTGAGTTCTCAAAATTTAATTATTCAAGATCCGGAAACTAAAGAAAAAATAGATAATTTATATAATGCACTAATTGAACACAATGATGTAGAAAATGTGTATCTGAATGTTGATTTTGATTAACGTAAATACAGATAATAATTTAGAGTTTAATTCTTATGATAATTTTAGGAATCGACCCCGGGACAGTAAGAGTAGGTTGGGCGGTGCTAAAAACTAAAAAGCAAGGAGAACTTGTTCCGTTAAATTATGGCTGCTGGGAAATAAAAGAAATATCACAAGGACAAAGATTAAACAAAATTGCCACCTTGTTTACTCAAACACTCAAACAGCACCAACCTCAAGTTTTAGTTTTGGAAAAAGTATTCTTTTTCCAAAACACCAAAACAGCTTTAAGTATCAGTCAAGCTATTGGAGTTTTGATTTATCTATCACAAAAACATAAAGTTCCCTACCTTGAACTCACTCCGTTAGAAATTAAACAATATCTAGTAGGATATGGCCGAGCTGATAAAAAAGAGGTGCAAAAGTTAATTCAATGCTATTTTTCTTTTGCAGAACTACCGAAACCAGATGATACAGCTGACGCTTTAGCTGTAGCTTTAGCTGGATTTAATAAAATTAAAAACAATAAACTGTCATTTTAAAGCTAGGTCGTCGTCTAGCCATTATCTATTCTTAACTAATCACTTCTCTTATAAATATTAAGATAGCACTCATTTATGAAACTGGCCCATAAATTTCTTTTAATATTATGCTTAATCTTGGCGCTCGGTGGAATATATTTATGGTATTTAAGCAGAGACCTACCAGATCCTCAAAGTTTTCCGAAAAGAGTAATTCCTCAATCCACTAAAATTTATGATCGCACTGGTAAAGTTTTACTCTATGAAGTTTACCAAGGAGAAAAAAGAACAGTAATTAGTTGGGATCAGATTTCTCCTTATGTTGTTTACACCACCTTGGCTGCTGAAGATCATACCTTTTATACCCATCATGGTATAGTGTTAAAAAGTGTTGTCCGAGCTACCCTCCATAACCTCTTGCATCCCGGCAGTTTGCAGGGGGGTTCTACTATTACCCAGCAATTAGCCAGAAATGCTTTCCTCACTGCTGATAAAACTATCAATAGAAAATTAAAAGAATTATTATTGACTTTTAGCATAGAAAAAAATTATTCCAAGCAAGAAATTTTGACTATGTATTTAAACCAAATACACTTTGGTCATAATGTTTACGGAATAGAAAGTGCCAGTCAATTTTATTTCAACAAACCGGCCAAAAATTTATCATTAAGCGAAAGCGCTTATTTAACCGCCTTAATCCAAGCACCCAATTATTATAGCCCTTATGGGAACCACAGAGAAGATCTGGAAGTTAGAAAAAATTGGGTCTTATCTCGGGTGGATTTGTTAAATTATTTTCCCAAGGATGTAGTAGAAAAAGCTAAACAAGAAAAAGTAGCTTTTGCCCCGCCGAGTTTTGGGATTAAAGCTCCTCATTTTGTTATGTATGTTAAAGACATTTTAGCCCAACAATATAGTGATGAAGATTTAGAAACTAACGGTTATTCTATTATCACTACTTTGGATATGCGACTGCAGACTATCGCTGAAGAAGTAGTAAAAAAGTACGGCGACCTGAATGAAAAAAAAGGAGCCCATAATTTAGCTTTAGTTGCTCTTGATCCTAAGACCGGTCAAATTTTAGCCATGGTTGGCTCTAAGGATTATTGGAATATCGAGGCTGAGGGCAATGTTAATGTGACCACCAGAATACGTCAACCCGGCTCTGCCTTAAAACCAATTATTTATGCCACTGCTTTGGAAAAAGGTTATTCAGCAGAAACTATTCTTTTTGACACTGCTTTGAATGGGAGAGCTGCTAACTTTTCTTTAAACCCAACTCAACCTTATTATGTTAGTAATTACGATGGTCGCACTAGAGGCCCAGTAACTTTAAGACAAGCCCTCGCTCAATCTTTAAATATTCCCTCAGTTAAATTGTTATATCTAGTAGGTATCCAAAATGTCTTAGATAATGCGAAAAAATTAGGCATCACTACTTTTACCCAACCAGCGCAACATTATGGTTTATCATTAGTTTTGGGTGGAGGTGGGGTTACTTTATTAGAACTCACTAATGCCTACTCTACTTTTAATCAAGAAGGATTGTTTCATCCTTACGCTTCTATTTTAGAGATAAAAGACTCTCAAAGTCACACTTTATCAAAATTAAACCCATCTCATCCTCAACGAGTATTTAGCCAACAAACCAGTCGTTTAATTAGTGATATCTTGTCTGATAATGAAAGCCGAGCCCCTATTTTTGGATACCAAAGCGCTCTTTATTTTCCTAATATGCAGGTGGCTGTGAAAACTGGAACCGCTGATGAATTTAGGGATTTTTGGGCTATTGGTTATACCACGTCCTTAACTGCCGGAGTTTGGGTTGGTAATAATGACAGAAGCCCAGCTACTACAGCGAATGCTTTAAGTTCAGAGTTAGCAGCGCCCTGCTGGCATGAATTTATAGAAAAGGCCAGTCGATATTACCCCAGCTCCACTTTTACGCCTCCAACTCCAACCACCCCACCTAACCCCTTAAAACCTATGCTAAATGGAAAATATATTAATGACCGGCTGTACAAAAATAAGGTCACTGGGGAATTAAAAACAGTAAAAGAGGTCCATACTATTCTCTATTTTATTAACAAAAACGATCCGGTGCATGGCTGTCCCGCCCAGCCAACTGATGATGCCCAATTCTATAATTGGGAAATACCAGTATTATTGTGGGCTAAAACCAATATTCCTAATTTTGATCAAGAGTATAATCTAAATCCGGGACCCGATTATGAAGCTTTAGATTGCGAGATCTCACAACCGTTAGAACTACCTGAAATTATTGAATTTCCAGATATTCCTCAAATTACTTTATTAAACCCCCAAGATGGTCAAGGGGTAACTAATGATTTAACAATAGAAGTTCAAATTATAGGCCAATTAGGAGGGAATAGGCCTAAAGTATACTTAAATAATAACCTGATAGGAGAGATGGTGGTTAATCCTAATGGTTCTTACTCTTTAATTTTACCGTACTCCCAATTATTATTAGAGAGTAACCAAATTAAAATAGAAGTGCAGGACCAATATAATCAAGTTAATAGTAAAGTGATAACGATTTTAAAAAAATAGAGTTTTTTAAACAAAATAGAGTTTTTTAAACAAAATAGAGTTTTTTAAAAAAATAGAGTTTTTTTAAAAAAATAGAGTTTTTTTAAAAAAATAGAAATTTCTTTAAAAAGAAAACCTAAAAAAAATAAAAAACAAAAAATAGAAAAATTAAGTAAGAATAATAACCCAGCAGCACTATGGCTATTATTAAGATAGAGAGCAAAGCGAGTTAAATAAAATATTATAAAACCCAAAAACATAACAGCTGTATTTATAAAAATACAGCTGTTATAGTAAAACTCTATTGTACTTTAAAAGAAATTCTATTAATTTGTAGCTTAGGATTATTAGTCTGCTGGATTAAATAATTCTTTATTTCTCCCTCTTCTATTTTTAATTGAGAGGCAATGCTGGAATTTTTACAAATAATCACCAAGTGGTTTTTAGAATAATTAGCTAAACTCACCCAATCACTAGGCCAATGTTTCACTAAAGCGCAATATTGACCTAAAACCTCCTTTAAATTTCTTTCATTTTCGTAACTTTGAAATCCTTTTTTAATAAACCATTGTTTAAATGAATTATTAAGCGCAATAAAAGACATAAAATTACATTTTTAACGGCATTAATAAATAAAAGAAATCATTTTCTTCTTTGCCTTTTATTAAAATAGGATTGATATCTTTATTTAAACCAATAAAAATTTCTTGATAATTTGTAGAGTTTAAACCATCTAGGAAAAAACGATAATTTAAATTTATTTCTAAATCATTTTTAGGGCCTTTAATATTAAGAATTGGGCTAATATTGGTAGCTGCACCTAGAGTAGGGTCTTCAGCGGTAGTAATAATTTGATGCTTAGTAGGTGAAAAAATAAATTTAACATTATTAATTTTACCGCTAAAAAGGCCGCTTAATTTAACAGCTTCAATTAAATCTTCTTTTGGGGTAATAATTTCATACTCAAAACTTTGAGGAATAATAGCAGAATAATTCGGATATTGAGCGTTCATTAATTGAGAAATTAATCTAAGATCACCTAAATTAAATTGAACCTGATTAATTTCTGGTATTATTTCTATTAATTCAGTTTCATTATTATTTTCAGCAATTAATCTTAATAATTCTTGGATTACTTTTAATGGTATTATTAAAGAGATGTCATTAGTAATATTGGTTTTATAATTATCCTTAGTAATAATTTTTTCGGCTAACCGAAAACTATCAGTACCTACAAGCCTTAAATTATTTTTTTCTAATTTCAGAAAAACCCCATTTAATTCAACTTTGGAGGAAACATTATTGATAGCCGGAATAACTTGCTCTAAACTTTGTTGAAATTTTATTTTATTTATCGAAATATATTTATCGGACTTAATATGAGGTATAATAGGAAAATCTTCAATATTAAACCCTTGAAACATTACACTATGTTTACCATCTTCGACTTTTAAATTTTGACCATCTTGAATTAAATTAATCTTTTCTTCAGATAGGTTACTTAAAAAATTATTAAACACTTTAGCAGGTATAACCACTTCTCCTTCTTCTTCAGCTCTTCCTGAAACAATTATATCAACACCTATTTCTAAATCAGTAGCTAATATTTGAAGGGAATTTTTATTAACTTTTAGTAAAATATTAGCCAACAT
>MWBJ01000002.1 GCA_002069525.1 Parcubacteria group bacterium ADurb.Bin305
GCCACTGAACTACATCGGCTTTAGGATCTAAATAAGCATCTTCTCAAAAATCTGGAAAGCATTTACCATAACTCACCCAGCGCCTAAAACTCACCGCTCTAACTACCACTCTAGTAATCTCAGAATAAACAACTAGCCATCATAAGATTCAAAGGATCACAAGTCGTCTCATATCATATCCTCGGATCTAAACTGGATATTTTGTTGGAGCAAAAATAAATTTTAAATTATTCGAGTGGGTAGGGTGGGAGTCGAACCCACAGGGGCAACAAGGCCAGCGGTTTTACAGACCGTCCCCGCTCCCTACGGGACTACCTACCCTCAAAATACAAATTTGTCAGACCACCTCTCTAGTTAACTCAACCTATTTATTGGTGCCTATTACTTAAATTTTTAAACTTCTAATTCCTTAATTTCTTTAACCTGCCAAGAGCCGATGGTCGGATTCGAACCGACGACCTACTGTTTACAAAACAGTTGCTCTACCACTGAGCTACATCGGCGAATCGAATATCTCCCCTGCCTCATTATTTAAGTGCCAACAAAAATTTCAATCACCAAAAGATTCCACAATTGATTTTAATTATTACCTTCTTTAAAACTAAACAAACAAAAGTTAATCAATTAAATCAAAACTTTCTAGCTTGATAAGTTGCGTCTTATCAAAACAGACATCTTAAACGCTATGATTAAGTATTTTTAATTATTTTGCGATTCCATGAGGTGCTCTAACTCTGTAAATAAATCAGCTATTATTTTATCATATTTTTTATGTTCTTGATGCCAATAAAGATAAATTAAAGCCCAACGCGCAGCCACTATATCTTTTCTCCATAAATACCACCGAACTAAATTTTTAAGAAACTCAGGGTCCTCAGAATCCTTAATAAATTTTCGCAATAATTTTAACTCCTCTTTTTTATAATCTATAGTAGAAGAATTGTATGAAGGGAGGCTGTGTTCTGCGAAATTTATCGCATCTTGGGCTTCAAGCTCCTGCATGGTATGAATAAATTCTTGAAGATTAGAGGCAGCTTCACGCCCTTTCTTTTTAGTATTCAATTCTGTTAAATAATTGGTAATCGTTCTATCTAAACGTAAAGCAATAATTTTTAATCTAATTAAAAATTTCTGCCAATTATTAGAGGAAAATTCTTCTATTTTATTAAACCAATTTTTATTTTGCGAAAGAAGATAATTAACTTGCTGTTTTAAATTACGAGCTTGTTCTTCAAAACCTTGTTTAACACTTTCTTCGGATGCCTGCACTTGTTTTTTAAAACGTTGGCGACCACTTTGCCAAACAACTATTAACCCAAACAAACCAAGAATAATTAATATTGCCGGAAAAAGATTGTCCATATTCTTACGCTTAATTGAATTTTTATTTAATTCAATCTTTTTAATTGAATCTTTAATCTACCCTCTCAAAAGAAGCGTTAAATTTCAAATCTTACAAATTTACTAATTTCTATTTTTTCACCAAATTTGGCAGCTGCTTCTTTAATTAAATCACCAATGGTTCTAGTGTCATCTTTGATGAACATTTGATTTTCTAAACAAATTTCTGCGATTTCTTTTTCTAATTTGCCTTCAATAATTTTATCCAACATTTCTGGCGGTTTATTAGAACCTTCTAACTCTTTAAGGTAAACTTCCTTTTTGCGTTCTATTTCCTCAGACGGAATACTAGCTCGTGACAAATAAAGCGGATTTAAAGCAGCAATATGCATAGCTAAATCATGAGCTAATTCTTGAAAACTTCGATTTTTAGCCACAAAGTCAGTTTGGCATCGTAATTCTACCATAGCCCCTATTTGCCCACCAGCATGGATATACGCATCTATTATTCCGTTAGCTATCTCCTCTGTTGAAGCCTGTTTTTTAGCACCCCTTATTTCTCCTTTTTTCTTAAGAATTAATTTAGCTTTTTCAAAATCGCCTTGGCTTTCTTCTAAGGCTTTTTTGCACTCCATAACTGGAGCTTGGGTTTCTTCACGCAATTTATAAACATCTTGAGCTGATATCATATTTTTAAAAAATGGAAGTTTAAAAATTATTTGCTTGGGGTTTTCATTTTTTCTACCTCATCATTTAATAGGATTGTGCTTTCTTGAGAAGTATTAGAACTTTCTACCCCTTCCGCCTTGCCTAAGGATACTGATTTTTGACCTTCTTGAATAACTTCATCTACTTTATTAAGAATGTAGTCAATGGCTGACCGAGTACTATCATTGGCTATAATAGGAAAATCAACTAAATTAGGATCATCATCAGTATCCAACACCGCCACAATTGGCAGATGCATTTGACGAGCTTCTTTAATAGCTACTTGGTGTAGTTGAGGGTCTATAACAAATAACATATCGGGTAATTTATTTAATTGGCGAATTCCAGCGAATTTTTTTTCTAATTGCTCTAACTTCTTTTCAAGCAATTGTCTTTCTTTTTTAGTGAATTGTTCCCAAGCACCACTAGCTTTTTGATTTTCCATTTCTTTCAGAGAGGTAATTCGGCTACTGAGTGTTTTAAAATTCGTTAGTATCCCACCTAACCATTTATTTGCTATAAAGGGATAATTATATTTTTCGGCTATTTCTTGTATTTTATTTCTAGCGCTAGCTTGGGTACCTACAAAAAGAATAGTGTGTTGATTTTGAACTTTTTCTTTTATAGCATTTAAGGCGCTGACTAAACTTTTTCTAGTTTCCTCTAAATTAATAAAAGCGATATCGGAGTTATTTTGCCGAATAGTAAAATATTTAGCCTTCGGATGGACTCTATTTAATTTATGGCCATACTGTAAGCCGGCTTTCTCCAGCTCATCTAAATTAAGAGCAAAACCTGAAGAATAGGTTGAAATATTACTTTCCTCCATAGTTTAAAAAATAAATACTTTAAAATTATTAAAAATATTATATTGAAATTTCTAACTCTAACACATCTATCCTCTAACTCTTTTAGATTAGCATAAACTTTCTAAAGAAGCAAGGGGTTTATGTTGATTTTTTGCTGTAACTTTGATATAATGCTTTAATAACAATGAGTTAAAAAAAATAAAAAAATAAAAAAATAAAGTTATAATATCATTTATATACATTAATATGAAACAAAATATTCATCCTAAATATTACGATAAAGCAGAAGTGCGCTGTATTTGTGGAGCTAAATTTATTGTAGGATCTACTAGTCCTGAAATGGAAGTAGAAATTTGCAGCCAATGTCATCCTTTCTTTACCGGTCAGGAAAAATTAGTTGACACTGCTGGAAGAGTTCAAAAGTTTCAACAAAAACTTGCCAAATCAGCCCAATTAAAGACTAAAAAACAAATCCAGAAACCCGGGGTAGATTCCCAAAAAACTAAAGTTCTTAAAAAAACCAAACAGTCATCAAAACCTGCCCAAAAACATTCTGATAAGAAATAAATAAAGCAATATCACTACCAAGGTTCGCACAACTGAGCTGGTATTGTTTGAAATTTTATCGCAATGAACATAGAGGAAATAGAACAAAAAAAACAAGATCTAGAAGAACAAAAAAATAATTTATTAAAGAAACTCAGTGATCCCGAGTTTCTTTCAAAAACAGCTAATTTTGAGCAAGCTTCACGCCAACTAAAAGAAGTAGATGAATTGCTAGAAATTTATAAACAGTTAAGTAAAACTAACAAAAAAATCTCTGAAGCTAAAACAATTTTAGCTGAAACCAATGATAACGAACTAACCCTCTTAGCCCAAGAAGAGATAAGAGAGAACGAGCAAATACAGCAACAATTATTAGCTCAATTACAAAAAAAAGATCAAAATAGCACAGAACAAATTAAGGGTATAATTTTGGAAATTAGAGCTGGAACCGGTGGAGAAGAAGCAGCGCTTTTTGCTCAAGACCTCCTTAAAATGTATGAACGATATGCCAACAATCATAATTGGCCAATTAAAATAATTGATCTGTCAAAGACTACTTTAGGAGGCATCAAAGAAGCCATAATAGAAATAAATAACCCTCAAGCCTATGAAAATATAAAATTTGAGGGGGGAGTTCACAGGGTACAACGAGTGCCAATTACGGAAAAATCAGGCAGAGTACACACGTCTACTGCCACAGTAGCCGTGTTACCTCAATGGGATAACCCTAAAGTTGAAATCAGGCCCGAGGATATAGAAGAAAGTTTTAGCCGATCTTCTGGGGCAGGAGGACAAAATGTTCAAAAAGTAGAAACTGCTGTTCGCCTCTTACACAAACCAACAGGAATTGTGGTTACCTGTCAAAGCGAAAGATATCAAAAACAAAACCGAGAAAAAGCGTTAGAAATTCTTAAAAACAAACTTTGGGAAGCAGAATTACAAAAACAAACAACCCAAATTACACAAAATAGGCGCCTTCAGATAGGTCACGCCCAACGATCAGAAAAAATTCGCACCTATAATTTTCCCCAAGATCGCATAACCGACCATCGTTTCAATTTATCTTGGCATAATATAGAAGATATCCTCAATGGAAACTTAGATGTTATTATTGACACCCTTAAAAAGGAATCTCCTCAGGATTAATCTCGCCTTCATCTTCCTCTAAAATTGGTAAATCTTCTTTTACACTATTGACGCCAAATTCGCCTTCTTCTTCAGAAGGCATTTTTAATTCAGAGGATGCCCCCCATCTAGGGCCAAATTGAATATTTTGAGCAATAATTTCGGTTTTGAATTTTTTTTGATTAGATGAATCCTGCCAAGTCCTAGTTCGTATCCTTCCTTCTACAAGAACTAATCTGCCTTTCGCCAAATATTGACTGCATAATTCAGCCATCTTACCCCAAACTACAATATTATGAAACTCTACCTCTTGCTGCTTTTGACCGCTAGCATCCACCCAAACTCTATTAGTGGCAACTCCAAAATCTGCCACTGATCGCCCAGAGGGAGTAGATCTTAAATTAACATCCCTTGTTAAGTTACCAATGATAAAAACTTTATTTAAATTCACTTTTTTAAGAATTAAGCTTTATTGACCGCTGTTTAATTCGACCAATGAGCTATCTAATAAAATTTAGTTATTCTTTTAAGAGGGCATCCAATTTTTTGTCAAGTTCTTCCAAATTAAGATGATGACCACTCTCAACCTCCTTGATCTTCTTGTTTGAGTAAGTTTTGGGTTTTCGACTGGCAGAATGCAGTTTTTCTTTTCGCCGCTTGGTTAACAAATGTCGTAGGATACTCTTACTATCAGACCTAAGCTCGTTTAATAATTCATTAATTTTAGAACTGGCTAGTTCAAAACTAATAAAACCCCAGAAACCATTATTATTATCTAAAATTTCGTAACTCAAGGGTTTTAATTGAGGGGATTCCATAGAGAGAATTACCCCATTCAAAGCTTCAATGTTTTTAATTAATGAATTAAATTTTTCATTAATTTCGGCTTCGGTAAAAGAAGGATAAAACCAGAGTGATAATTCATAATAAAATTCCGGCTGATTACTATCAGTTTCTCCTGTGTTTTGGTTGCTAATTTTAGCCCCCTCAGTGATTAATTTATTTGATTCTTCTGGCATAAATTTTAACTTAAAATTTTTAGAGTTTTTTATAGTTTAATATTAATAACTAATTAGAGATAATCAGCTTAGAGCTATTAAAAAATTACTCGGCTTTTTTCACTAATCGAACAATCTCCTCTGCTATTTTGACATTGTCCTTTAAAAACTGCCGAGCATTTTCATAACCTACACCTAACTTCTGGCCACCAAAACTATAAGTATTACCCTCTTTTGAAATTATCCCCTTCTTGAGGCCTAAATTTAATACATCCCCGGCCAAAGAAATTCCCTCACCATAGATGATATCAAATTCTGTCTCTTTAAACGGAGGCGCCACTTTATTTTTAACAACTTTAGCCGCTATCCTAGAACCAATAATCTCATCACCCTTTTTAATCTGAGCGACTCTTCTTAATTCAATTCTAACAGAAGCATAAAATTTTAATGCTTTGCCGCCCGGAGTGGTAATGGGATTACCAAACATCATTCCTATTTGAGTTCGTGTTTGATTAGTAAATAAAATAGTACAATTTGTTTTAGCTGTAATAGCTGTGAGTTTTCGAAGGGCTTGACTCATTAAGCGAGCCTGCAAACCAATCTGTTGGTTTCCCATTTCCCCTTCTAATTCTGCCCGGGGTGTTAAAGCTGCCACTGAATCTATAACAATTAAGTCTACAGCCCCGGAACGCACCAAAGCTTCTACTATATCTAAAGCCTGCTCTCCACTATCAGGCTGGGAAATTAATAAATCATCAATTTTGACTCCTATCTTTTGGGCATAAACAGGATCAAGAGCGTGTTCAGAATCTATAAAAGCTGCGCGTCCACCTTTTTTCTGCACCTCAGCAATAATATGAAGCATTAAAGTAGTTTTACCAGATGATTCAGCTCCATAAATCTCAATAATCCGACCTCTCGGCACCCCGCCTACCCCTAAAGCCAAATCCAACGAAGGAGAGCCTGTAGGAATAACATCAACATCTACCTTTTTTACTTCCCCTAACCGCATGATCGCTCCTTCTCCGAATTTTTGCTGTAAAGATTTTAAAGTGTCTGCAAGCACCTCCTTAGAATTATTTGATTTTTTATCTTTTGATTCGCTTTTAGGCATATATATAAATCCCCTGTTTTATTTAAAGATTTATTCCTTAAGAATCATAATATCACAGTCAAAGTAATTTTGCAATTCTCTTTAAGCTAAAAATTTTAAGGAAAAGCATAGATAACGTTTCTTACTAAAGTTGATTTTTGACCTAATTGATTTATAGCTATAAATTCTAACTGGTTTAATCCGGGTTTTAAAATAATTTCTTCCTTAAACGCTTTTGATTCATCAATTAAAATCGGCTGATTGTTTAATAATAAACTTTTGGCTCGAATTGCTTTTCCTTGAACCAATAACGTGCCTTTATTAGTATTTAAATCCGCACGAGGTGATTCTAAAATAATTTTAGGGGGCAAGATTAACATAGCTAACTCATAAATTAAATAACTACTGACTAGTATCAAAACAAGACTCTTAGATAAAATGATTAAAATATTTCTTAATTGACTAAATAAAGAGATTGACCGATGATCGCTTATCGGCACCAAAGATTGATCTTGCTGGGCAACAAATTCATTGGAGTTTTTATATAAATTAATTAATTCTTTATAGTTTAAACCTAAAACTTGAGCATATTTTTGAATCGCACCTTTTAGGTAAATGCTGGGTAAAGCATCGTAATCATCTTCTTCCAAAGCCTTTAAGCCGGCTATTGGAATTTTTGTCTCTTTATGAATTCTTTCCAAATCCCAACCTTTTTCCCGTCTAGTGTGGGATAATATTTGACCTATTGTTTCCTTATACTCCATAATAAAAATATATTTGAAAACTGATATTTATGTCTTAATTTTAAAAAATCTACAACTATTTTCAAAAGTAATTTTTTGCACTTCTTCTAAACTTAATTGTTTAATTTCTGCAATTTTACTGGCTACATAGAAAACATTTAAAGGGGTATTTCGTTTGTCAACCACAGGCTTCGGGGTGGCATAAGGTGAATCTGTTTCTATTAGTATTCTGTCTAAAGGTATAATTTTTATAACTTCGTTTAATTTATTATTATAAGTAATCACTCCTGAAAAAGAAAAAAAATAATTAGGATTCTTTAAAATCGCCAAAGTATCAGCTAAACTACCTTTAAAAAAATGAAAGAGGGCTGTAGTTTTATAATCCTCTTTTTGTAATATTTCTAGGGCTAACTGATAAACATCTCTCAGGTGTAAAATTAAAGGTTTATTGCTTATTTGGGCTAAACGAATCTGTTGTTGGAATATTAGCTTTTGTTGCTGGATAAATTGAGATTGCCCAATGTCTGATAAATCGGAAATAGCGGTAAAATAGCTAAAATCTAACCCGCATTCCCCTATGGCTACCACCCGAGGATCGTCAACCAATTCGGCTAATTTATTAATTGATTGCGGATAATTAATATTTTTGGTCTCTAAAGCATCTTGAATTAAAGAAAATCCCAAACTATGAAGGGGATGAATTCCAATGGCAGCCCACAGATGAGGATAAAGATGAGCTAAATTTTGAGCTTGAACTGAATTTTCCACACAAGAACCAACCACTACAGCTTGCAGTCCGTTTTTAGCCAGCTCTTTAATTATAATATCTCTATCCTGCTCGAAAGCTTCAAATTGAAGATGACAATGTGAATCAAAAAACATAACTACTATTGGTAACTCAACGAGGGTCAATTTTTAAACCATCACCAAATCGTCGAGGAATAATATGAATATGAGGCCGATGAGGTATTCCTGATTGAGCAGCTTCACCTTGATTAATTAATAAATTATAGCCATCGGTTTTTATTTCTGCCATTTGTTTTTCAGCTAATTGGCGCGCCAAACTTAATAATTTTTGCCATTCTAGTTCAGGCATTTCTTGAATATCATTATAATGATTCTTTGAAAAAAGTACTAAATGTCCATTACTGATAGGAGCTTTATCAAAAATAGCGAGAAAATTGTCGTCTTCGTAATATTTTTGAGCAGCTATTTCTCCCTTAATAATTTTACAGAAAATACAATTAGAATTTAACATAAATAGTAATGATTCATTTAATTTTTACCTTTTAATTAAAGCTGTAATAAAGATTTAACTGCCTCTTTTATTCCTTCTTTATCTAAACCATATTTAGCTATTAATTCCTCAGGGTTCCCGCTTTCCCCAAAAATATCTTGTAAACCAAGTCGTCGCACTAAAATTGGGTATTTCTCGCTCGTTAATTCCGCTATAGCGCCGCCCAAACCCCCATTAATTTGATGTTCTTCCACGGTCAAAAAAGCTTTTGATTTTTGCGCCCATTCTAAAATTAACCCTTCATCTAAAGGTTTAAGAGTAGAAATATTAATCACTGTGGTAAAAATCTTTTCTTCGGCTAATTCTTGAGCTGCTTGCAAAGCTTTAAAAACCAAATACCCACAAGTTAAAATAGACACCCCGCAAAAATGTTCATTTTTATTTTCATCTGGCAGCCAAAAAACACTAGCTTGCCCTATGGCAAAAGGACTATCCAAAGTAGTTAAGACAGGGGACTTTTCCCGACTTAACCTTAAATAAACAGAAACAGGATAATCTATGGCTGCTAAAATTGCTTTTCTAGCTTCTAAACTATCAGCCGGCGCTACTACAACTAAATTAGGCAATATTCGTGTTAAAGCCAGATCTTCTGTCATCTGATGCGACGCGCCATCAGGTCCCACATTTAAACCAGTATGAGAACCAACTAAAATAACCCTCTGCTGATTATAACAAATAGTGGTTCTGATTTGCTCCCAAGTTCTTCCCGGAGAAAATACTCCATAAGTGGCGGCTACTGGAATTTTTCCTGAAGCAGCCAAACCAGAAGCTACACCTATCATATTCTGTTCAGCAATACCAACTTCAATAAACCTCTCTGGAAATCTATCTCGAAATAAATTCATTCTCACAGAATCAGTGACATCTGCACAAAGAGCTACAACATGGGAATTTTTTTCTCCAGCAATCACTAAACCCTCGCCAAAACCATCGCGAGTAGCTTGTTTTTCCACTTCTTTATCCCAGATATTAGGATTTAATTTAAGATTAGGATTTAACATACAATTACTCTTCTCAACTATTTTTTCTTTTTTATCTTTATTTTTATGGTAATTTTGTAGAGCTGGCTTTTAATAATTATATAATCTGATTAATTTAGTTTAACAAAAAATTGCCTCCAAAGCAAATACTTAAGACCCAACAGCACGTTATGCTGTTGGGTCTTAATAAAAACAATAATAACTAATCTGAGAAGATTAATACTGAGTATTTAGTCCTCCTGACCGGTCCACCCTGACAGGTTCAGTATCAACTGGATGTGGTGGTTTTTGGGTAGGAGGAGGCATTATTGACCACTTATCTATTCCCCAGTCCCTACTACGAGTAGGGTCAAAAGTGGTAGAGGGAGAGGGAGATTGGGTAGTGGTAGGGCTGGGATTATCACCGGGTACAGGATCGTCATCAACAGGAGGGGTTGTTAAAGGCGTGACTACGCCTCCTCGTTTTGGGCTCATCCAAGGCAATCTGGAAGAATTCAGAAAAATATTACTGTTCAAAATTCTTTGAAATAGGTTGCTTACTGCCGCTATTAAATTTGCTGGAAAACGCGCCGAAGAATTATAGGTTTGTCTGCCTCCACGAATAGTAGAAGTAACTTTTATGAATTTAGTAGTAGTAGTGGTGGGTTTAGTAGTGGTAGTGGGTTTAGGTTTAGTAGTGGTAGTGGGTTTAGTAGTGGTTGCGGTACAACTCGAACTACTATCACACTTCTTATAACCATGCTGCTCAGGAAAACAACTCATAAAGTGTTCAGGATAAGGATAGGTCTGATAAAGATGATGATGAGGGCAACCACTAAATATAAACTTAGCCTCTGTGCCATCAAAATATAAACTAGAATAAAGAGGACATTTCCCATGATTCATGTTGTACAAAATGCTTAAATAATCTTTTCCTAATTTGTTAATTATTCCATAAAGATAAGATCGCGTTTGCGCATTCTTTTGTTTATTAATAACCTCGTTAACACAATCCTTTGTGTAGACCTCGACAGTTTTACACATAGTTTTGAAGGAACTGCTAAATAAATCTTTTAATGGTTTTAAAACTAATTTATTAAACTGTTCATCTTTAAAATAACCACAATAACTATATTTTTTTTCTTCAGCGAACAGGTTGTTTAAATAATCATAATTCATATTTTTATACCTATCAGAAATCACAGCTGAACCGCATTGCTTACTACCTCTAACGTGCGCAATTAGATATTCATCACAATGACCATGATCAACATCCTCTATGGTTGAGTCGCATCTACAAAGTTCACTATTCCAATAACAATTAGCTCGAGAAGTATATAAAGCCTGACACAGTGTACCAACGCATCCTCGAGCTGTAAAGGGACACTCCTCGCACTTACGAGCAGCACAATATATCGTGGTGGTAGTGGTACTGGTGGACACAGGTTTAGTAGTAGTCGTGGGTTTTTTAGTAGTGCTGGTTGACGCAGGCTTGGTAGTAGGACGACTCAGCGATATCCCTGTCCTCGACCCAAATCTTGGATCCTTGGTAGTAGTGGTAGAAAGAATCCCGGCATTAGGACCCATTATTTCTGGCTGACCGCAGGCTTGTAAACATTCTTCTAGGGTGGCAAATTGAGCGCCGGTATTTACTGGAACACACTGAAAGTTTTCATTACAATTATAACCTACCATAACTTGCGCCTGCCCTATCTCAATTGGCGGAATCAAGATTCCTGTAATAATTAGGATTATTATTAGAGTAAAAAAATCATTTTTCATATTGGTTAGTTTAATTTAGATTAATTGTTAAAAATTTTATCTGGTATTTTTAATCTTTAATTTTAAAGGTTTTGAAGATCGACCTTACTAACTTGTATACAAAAATTATAATCCATTTGGAACATCTTTGTCAAGGAAAAATCCAAAAACTGCCTGATAATGATTTAGAACGAAGTACAAGTTATGACGCGTCATTGTAAATAACTTCTAAATGTGGTAAAATAACTACCAAAATAAACACCAAAGGGGCTACAAAAAGTATTTTATCTATGATGTATTATAGCTTGGAACATTTTAAGGGACTAGCTGGTTACGATATAAATGGCGTTTGGTATCCACGTGTTACTAAAATTGTAGAAATTAAAGCTAAACCTCAGTTGTATAAATTTTATGCAGAAATGTCCAATTTTAATGAAGGCGAAGCCGTTAAAAAACAATCTGCTGACGAAGGCACTAAAATACATGAGACAGTAGAGCAAATTTTAATAGGCAAAACTCCTGAGATAGATTTAAAAATTAAACCAGCGATTGATTCATTCAGACAATTTTTAGAACAAAAACGAATCCAAGTTGACCCGGCTTATGTAGAAAAAAGAATAGCTAACGACGAAGAAAGATACGCTGGCACTATTGATTCCTTAGCTGTAATTGATGGAAAATTTGGCGTTCTAGATATTAAAACCTCCCAAGCTATCTACAAAGATTACGACCTTCAGACAGCTGCTTATTTAGCAGCTCTTCAAAAAAATGTTCAGCGCCCTCAAACACGCTGGATTTTACGAATTGATCAAGCTAAAGTTTGTTTAAAATGCGGAGCTATTTTAAGAGAAAAAGGAGGACGACAAAAAATTAAATTACCCTATCATAATGGCGCTTATGACAAGCAAGCCTTAACCTGCCAACATGAATGGTCTTCTACTCAAGGCCAAATAGAATTAAAAGAATCACCTTATTGGCAAAAAGATTATCAAGCATTTTTGGGCGCTAAAAAATTATGGGAATGGGAAAACGAATATTGGTTAAAACAAATAGGATATTTATAAAAAGTTGCAGTATTAAAATACCCAATATTAAATTAAGAATATTGGGTATTTTAATAATATAATATAATTATAGATAAATTTATTTCACAATCTAACAGCTTTGGAATAAATTAATCAGTTTTTTTGTCTTAAATTGGCTGCGGGGCTTGGATTCGAACCAAGATCAAAGGCTCCAAAGGCCTCTGTGCTACCATTACACCACCCCGCAAATTAGATAAATTCAATTACTTTAAGCTAAGCCGCAACTAGCTATTATTTCATTTTTAAACTCTGCCAATCAAATAGGTTTTTATATCCTTTATATTGTTTATATCTTTAAGTATTTGTTTATAGCGCTAAAACTAGCAGATACACCTAAGAAAACACCAAATAAGGTCTGATAAAGAAAGATTTGAATAAAGTGAGACCAGAAAAATTCAGTGAGTTGAAAATTACCGAAAAATATTTCTATTTTAGGCACAAACCAAATAATTATAGGAATCATTAATAGTATCGCAATTATTGAAGCAAAAATTCCTTCTAAGGCGCCTTCTAATAAAAACGGACCCCTAATAAACCATGGTGAAGCACCTACTAATTTCATAATCTCTATTTCCTCTTTTAAAGAATAGATAGCCATTCTGATAGTGTTGAGAGCAATAATAAAACTTATTAAAACAAGAACCACCATACAAACCAAAGAAACTAATTGAATGCCTGTCAATAATTTATTCATCTGTTCCAAAATTTTCTGGTTTTCAGCTAAATCTATAGTCAAAAGCTTATCTTTTAAAGCTGATGTATTTATTTTATCGACAATAGTATTATAACTTTGAGGATTTTTAGCTTTAATGTTTAAAGCGGCGCTTAAAGGATTTTCTCCTAATTCTTCCAGCGCCTTTTTAAGAGCCTCATTGGAAGAAATCTGCTGCTGAAATTCCTTCAAAGCCTCATCTTTAGAAACATAATCAACTGATTCAATTTCTTCCCAACCTATTAATAAATTTCGGACTTTTAAAATATCTTCTTCCGGGATTTCGGGTTTAAAATACAAACTGATATCAACTTTTTCTTTTAGAAAAGAAATCACAGTATTAGCGGTATGATTGAGCAAAATAATTGAAGTAAAAATCATTAAACTAATCACTAAAGTGCTAATACAAGCTAAAAATAGCCAATTATTCCGTCGTAACCCTTGCCAAGCTGTTTCCCAAATTCTTTTTAAGATTGTTAACATATTACTAAAACAAAACTCAAAAAATTACAATTTAAAGTTAAAAATTAAAAAATTAAAATCTATGATTATATTAAATACTTTCCTTCTTTTTCATCTCTAATAATTCGACCGCTTTCAAGGCTAATTACTCTTTTATTAATAGCATTGACCACCTCTTTATCATGAGTGGCTAAAATAATCGCTGTACCTAATTCATTTATCTTTAATAACAGCTTGACAATTTCCCAAACACTAATAGGGTCTAGGTTGCCTGTTGGTTCGTCGGCAAGAATAATCTCTGGTTGATGAATTAAAGCACGAGCTAAAGCCACTCTTTGTTTTTCTCCAGCAGAAAGCTGACGAGGAAAATTATGTGCTTTTTTTTCTAAATTAACTAATTTCAAAATTCCCTGAACTTCTTTTTCAATTCCACGAGACGGATATCCTGCTACCTCTAAAGCGAAAATAATATTTTCCTCAGCTGTTTTACTTTCTAGCAATTTAAAATCTTGAAAAATCATTCCTACTTTGCGCCTTAAAGCTATAATTTCTCTGGGGGTTAGTTTAGAAAGATCTTTATCATCAAAATATATTCTACCTTTAGTAGGTTTTTCCTCGCGGGTAATTAATCTCAAAATAGTAGTTTTTCCCACTCCTGATCGCCCTACTAAACAAACAAATTCTCCTCGCTCTATTTCAAAAGTAATATTTTCCAATACTAATTCATTACCATAAGCTTTAGAAACATTTTTAAAATATACCAAAGACATAATAAAAAATTATTAAATTATCAATTACCAAATATCAATTACCAATTTTCAATTTTTGCTTTAAGATAAAATTTTGTCTAAGTTTCCATCCAGCACATCTTCCACGCAAGAATATTTTTTACCAGTGCGCTCATCGCGTATCATTTTATACGGATGAAGAATATAAGAACGAATTTGATTACCCCATTCAATTTTAACTTTCTCACCTTTCAATTCTTTTAAAGTTTTTACCTGCTGTTCTTCAGCCAACTTATGTAATTTTGACCTTAACACCATTAACGCTTTTTCTTTATTCTGAGCTTGCGTTCTGTCTTCCTGAGAAGTCACCACTAAACCAGTTGGTTTATGCCGAACTCTAACCCCGGTTTCTACTTTCTGGACATTTTGACCTCCCGGACCTGAAGCTCTAAAGTAAGTAATTTCTAAATCTTCTTCAGAAAGAGGTAATTCTTTAAAACTAATTACCGGCAAAACTTCTACTAAGGCAAAAGAGGTATGACGTAATTTGGCAGCTGAAAATGGAGAAATACGCACTAACCGATGCACCCCATTTTCTTGCTTTAACAATCCATAAGCGCCTTGACCAGAAATTTGACTAAGAGCTTTATTAAGACCACCCCTCGCATTAACTTGTTTTTCTATAAGTTGAAATTTTAGCCCCTTTTTTTCGCAAAAACGTTGGTACATTCTTAAAAGCATAGCCGCCCAATCTTCAGCATCTATCCCACCAGCTCCAGCATAAATTGAAAGTGTAGCCTCTCTCTCGTCGTAATTATTAGATTCTTTAATCATTTATAAATCGTTAGCGCTTAAATTTAACCTGTATTTATCTTTATTTATCCTAATTAATATTTTAGCAAAAAATACTTTATTTAGCAACCCTCGTCCTCTAAAATATAAGTGAAATGGTATTTGATAGCATATTTAAATGTAAATGAAATAAAATCAGGTAAAACAGGAAAAATAGAATAATGGTCTCGAAAGACAAAATCATAACCATAATTCTTAATTCTTGATTCTTAATTCATCGTTGGCTATTGGTCATTTATTATGGATCACCCTGAACGAAGTGAAGGATCTCCTTGTTTTGGTTATTCTGAACGAAGCGAAGGATTTCTTTGTCCGGTCATCCTGAGCCGTAGGCGAAGGATTTTTATCCTGAGCCTAGTCGAAGGATCTCTCGCGCATGCGAGCTTCCTTTTAAAAGGTATCTGAGACCAGATTAGAGATTCTTCAATTAACGACTTACGATGTCGTTAATTTATTTTTCAAGAAGTTTCTGAGACCAGCCCAGAGATTCTTCGCTCTACCCAGAATGACAGAATTATCGAAAACAAAAGGCTGCTACTAGAAAACCCCTAGATAAAAAAACCACCTTATCCATTACGATTTAAGGTGGTTATTTTTAATCTTAAATATATTTGTCTAAGAATCGATTGTCTAGAACCTGTTCCAAAGACCATCGGTTTTTAATTTCTGGTCTGTTTCGATAATTTTGTTCTATTTCTGCTGCCTTCTGGGGTTCATTTTTGAACCTACGCTGTATCTTTTTTATTACTATGCGCTCAAAATATTCTTCAGAAAATTTATGCGTAGTTCTATCATAACAATCCAAAATTTCTAAATTAATAATTTTATCTGATTTTTCACGCATTTGAGGAAATTTTCTAAACAATATTTCTAAACAATTATCGTCCATAACAAAAACTTTATCAGCTTTATCAAGTAACGCCTCATCTATTACCCTATAACTGTTAGCTAAGACACCAGCGCTTTGCACTTCAGCTTGAATATGTCTTTTTTCTAACAATTTTCGGAAATACTGCTCAGCGGTTGGGCTACGAGTTTTATTTTGAGCGCAGATAAATAAATATCTTTTTAGCGACGCGGATTGATTAGTTTTCTTTAATGAGATATTTTCCAATACCTGTTCTGCGACATTTATTACCCAAAAGGCTAACAATAGCCAAGTTAAAAATAATATTAACCCAATAATAATAAGACCTAAGTACATCTTTCCCTCCTTTTTAATAAATTTTCAAAGAACGATTTAATTAAATCCTTAAACCTAAACAAATATTTAATATAAATATTTAATCTTGAAGGCCATAAATTTTAATAAAGATATTTAAGCATTTCGCTTTCTACGGTTTTAGGAAATAATTTTAATATAATTTCCCGTATTGTGTTTTGTTCATCTAGAGACGCCTCGGATAAAATATCCAAAAAAATATTATTTAAGGTCTTACGACAACGAGGACACTTTTTAGATCCAATTGAATGCAAATTAACATTCTGGTCTTCAATTTTTCTAGCATAATCTTGACTTTCAATAATATTTACGATCGAATCCTGACAAGGAGAACCAGTAGCTAGCCAATAATTATCAGCTCTATTACCGCGTCTGAAAACACAGGGAGTAACGCTGCCTTGATGTATTATACCATCCGGATTAACTACTGGATGACAAACACAACGACTAAAATAATCTTCCTTTTCAGAACCAAAATTCAATCTATGATTAAAGGTTTTAATAATTATTTTATTACCAAACAACCTTTGCGCTTTCTTCATCTGCCTAAGACCTTCTTTAATATTAACCAAAGATTTATTACTAGTAATTACCGGCCTTAACCATAATTCATCAACCCCGCTTGCTGTTGCCCGCTTAGCCATTTCCACTATTTCTTTTTGATTAACAATGCTTACAGTCATCGCTATTACCACCAAAGGGAATCTCTTGCTTTTCCGACCAACCTTAATAATTCTTTTATTTTTATTTCGTAATCTTATAATTTTGGTAATTTGCTCAAAAATGTAATCTACGCTGTTAAGTTCCCCCGGCATAACAGACTCTTGACTATGATGAATTGCATTATAAGTTTGATGGGTAGGAGCGCCAAGACTAAATTTTAAAATAGAAACATTATCCACAAAAACTTGAAGGGGTAAATTAGTTTGACCTAAAAGACCCCCATTAGTACTTAAATAGATGTCAAAACCATACTGATGCGTTACAGCTAAAACTTCAGCTAATTTAGGATAACAAATAGGTTCACCTCCGCCAGAATAAATAATAAATTTAATTTCTGGAATCTTAGAGAATTCTTTGAGATCCTTTTTGAGTTTTTGAAACGGATAATCATATCTTATTTTATTTAACCCTTCTTTGCAGAAAAAACAAGAATTATTGCAATAAGTAGTTAAATCTAATTCTATTGTAGAAGGATAATAAAATTCATTATTTAGAGCTTTCGTAATTTCACTCTCCCAAAAATATCGCACCCATAAACTAACGCTATTGGGATTACCAATTTCTAAAAGCTGAGATAATAAAGTCGTAAATCTAGTTCTTAGACCATTCAATTGTACACCTTTAACATTGACCAACTTCTCATCAGAAAGCTTGTCTAACAAACCAATAATTTTCTTCTGCTCACAAGGCGATAAAAAAGTATTTTTTAATTGTGATGTAATGATTGTCATTTTTATAGAAATTGAGAATGACTCCGGATATTACCATACCTTCTGTTCAAAAGTAGAGTATAGATCAAGGTTTTTACCTAGATATTTTAATAATAATATATTTTCGTAGCTAACTGAGGATATTTTTTCTGAAGAAATTCTACACTGAGACGATCCAGATTCTTAATATAAATAAAACCTCCTATTGATTCTGGTAAGGTAAGACCTTGGGCAGAAGTAAGATTTCTAAGATAAAGAGAACCTCCTATTGATTCTGGTAAGGTAAGACCTTGGGCAGAGGTAAGACTACTAAGGTAAAGATTACCTCCTATTGATTTGGGTAAGGTAAGATCGTGGACAGAGGTAAGGCTATCAAGACTAAGATAGCCTCCTATTGATTCTGGTAAGGTAAGACCTTGGGCAGAGGTAAGACTACTAAGATCAAGATAGCCTCCTATTGATTCTGGTAAGGTAAGATCTTGGGCAGAGGTAAGACTACTAAGGTAAAGATTACCTTCTATTGATTTGGGGAAGGTAATATCTTGGGCCGAGGTAAGGCTATCAAGGCTAAGAGAACCTCCTATTGATTCTGGTAAGGTAAGACCTTGGGCAGAGGTAAGGTCACTAAGATCCAGATCGCCGTAGTGATAGATAATACCTCCTGCCAAAGCTTCTTCTTTAGTTAGACTAATTTCTTCTTCTTTACAACCTAAAACAAAAGCTAAATCTGATTTAATATGGCGTTGCTGTCTGATTTCTTCTATTCTAGGATCTGCCTGCCAACCAAAACCCTCAATAGGAGAATCAATTTCATAAAGGAACCTTAGGTCTTCTTTAGTAAGCTCTAACCCTTGCTGATGTTTTTTCTCTATCTCAGTAAGGTATTTCATGTCTTGGCTCTTTTTTTGATACTTCTTTCCTTCTTCACCAAATTCTTCAAGTTTTTTGGATAAAATATCAGTTTGAGCAATAATATGATCAAGATTCTGTTCATGAGCAATGCCTCTAATTTCTCCTATTCTATTACAACCATCCATTCTGATAGCAATTCTAGGAACAGTGGGCTGACCATTTTGGTCGTAAGAATAGTAAACATAAAAATCACCTTGCTGAAGTTGATGTTGAGCAGTACTTTCTCCAGCAGTACACCAACCAGTAGACCAACCTTGTAAAGACTCAACTAAAGGAGTTGGGTCAGAACCCTGAGGATATTTTCTCCATTCTCCTTTAGTTTCTAAGAGTTCTTGTCCTTTAGTAGGGCCGACTTTTTCTAAAGCCCAAGCATAGAGTTTACCAAAATTAGCTTCTTTAAGAAGTTTCTTAAACTCTGGATTATCCTCTTCTAAGGGAAGGTGTTCTTGGTTGGCTTTCTTAATAACAGCATCTAAGACATAGGCTAAAGCTTCTCTGTTTAAGTCAGGAAAAGGAGCTACAGTGGACTTATCTCGTTTAGCAAACATGTGCTTTTCTTTATCATAAACAGACAATTTAGTCATACCCTTAAAAGCCCAATATTTAGCCCACATGGGGAAACTATCAGACAGAGGGGACAGAAAATAATCTAACCATAAATCTAAGGTTGCTTGTTGGTCTGCCCTGATAATTTCTGCAGCTTGCTGACGCATTTCTTGAGTAATTTCAATCTCTCCATAACCCTGCTCTCGAGCCAGTCTTCTTTGAGCCTCAAAATAACTATCAGGAATATCTTCTGGTTTGATAATATATTCCCGATGGTAGTATTCTTTGATTCTAGCTATTACTTCAGGATCATTCCGATGGCTTAAATGTGTTCTTTCTAACAGAGTCAGCCAATCAGTAATTTCCTTAGCTGGTTTCTGGGAGATTTCTACCCCTGATCTCTTTAATCTTTCTTGTTCATGCTGTACTGGTTCTGATTTATGAAGTTCTGGATTCTGTTTATGTAAAAATTGCCCTCCTGCATCTTCAAACATCTTTTTAAATATTTATTACTTTAAAACATTATACCACACAATTCTAATAACGTCTAGCTCCCCTAAATTGAAGAGGACTCCTATTTAATTTGTGACTTTCATCTTACGTGATTTGAAGTAGGAGCGGCAAGGGTTAATTACCAAGAATTTGCTAAATAGTGAATTTTCGCGACCCCGGCTCGCGGCGCTCGCCTGTCGCCTTTGGCGCCAACTCGCGCATCGCTGCGCCTTTCTCACCCTGACGCAAATCAAGCAGTTGATTTGCTCCACCCCTTAAAAGCTATCAACAAATAAATTTATCTCTTAAAATTAAAAACTGAAGCTTTGACATCTTACAACCAGCAGGGGCGGCAGGGCTCGAACCTGCAACCAACGGTTTTGGAGACCGCTACTCTACCAATTGAGCTACGCCCCTATACTCTAAAGCATACCTCTAACAATTAAAATGTCAACATTAATGAAAAATTAATTCTATTACCAGATTGCAGAACTGTCTCCGGCGGTATTTTACTAGAAACGAATAATTGAGTTTCATCTAAGCTTTTTTTAAAATTAGTCATTGCCTCTCTTGATGGTGCCTCGGCTTGAATAGTTATATTGCTAATTAATTCTTCTGTTCCACTCCCTACAAAAATTCTCTTAATATTAACAGTTTCTTGTCTAGCCTTTTGAAAAATAGTATCTAATACCAATTTCCAATCTTTTTTCCATTGAGTGGTAAATTTAGCATACTCGACTAAAACATTAAACCATTCTGCTTCTTTCTGTAATGCTTCTTTTTGCGATTTTATACTAGGATCTACACTAACAGCTGCTAATTCTTTATATTTAGCGCTAATATTATTAAAAAATAAATGATTCAATAATATACAAGTTACTAATAAACAGCTTAAAGCTACTATAACCGAATTAGACCATAAAGCCACAACTCGCGTTATTAAACTTTGATAATAACTCTCTTCGGTTCCCAAAGGCGCTAAACTGACTATTGAATCTTCTCTTCGAGGAATTAAACCTCTTAAAGCCGCCCCAATTACACCAGCCCAATCTCGCCTCGTGCGCGCTAATGGCTGAGGTAAATTAAAATTTAAAGCTGTTAAATTATATTGTTTAGCTAACCAGAAAGTCAAGGTATTAACCATTCTCTCATCACTACTTAAAACAATAAAACGCTCTAAAGAATGACCTCTTTTCAAAGAGTAAAAGTTTAAAATCAAAGGAATTTCCCGCATTAAATGCTGCTGTAAATGGTTTAAAGTAATAGTTTTTGGAATATTTTGTCCAAAAATTTCCTGCCAAGAATCATAATCAAAGTAAATTAACTTATTCTGTTCTGTCACGATAAACTCCAAACCATCTACCCGAAGATCAATTACCAGCACTGGTTTTTCTTTCTCCAAGAAGGTGTAAACAAAGCGCGAAACGCTAATCGCCCAAGGTTCAATAGCCACCACTTTAAAACCATAATCTTGCAAAATATCAGTATAGGGTTTAATTTGCCTTTTTATACCTAAAGCAATAAAAATTTCTTTTTCATCCCTGTTTTTATCAATAACTGTTCCCCAATCTTCCCAGTCAAAATAGGTCTCTTCTAACGGTAAAGGAGCTACCATTTGAGTGTTAAAAACTACCGCGTCCTGAAATTGCTCATCTGTAAGATCTGGCAAAGTAAAAATATTGGTATAAAAATTGCTTGAAGGCAACGAAAGAATAAGCCAAATATGCTTATCCTTAGCCCAAATTTTTTGTTTTAAGGCGCCTATTAAAGCTTGAAATTCTTCTGGTTTTTTTAAAATTCCATTTTCGATAACTCCGGGAGGTAATTTATATTGACCAATTTTAGCAACTTGATTAATTGTTTGATTGAAACCAAAAATTCGCAAGCTAAAATCATCAATAACCAACGCAGTAATTGGAAATTCTGGAACTAATAATTTTTGCAAATCAAACTTTTTTGCCATATTAAAATTTAATAAAGCTTATTATATAATCTAATTATATAAAATACTTACGTATTTCTTGCTTTTATAAATTATTATTAATAATAGCATTTATTGCTATTAAATGCAATGCAAAAATATACAAGATAATATAAATACCTTACCTCGAGATAGCAGTATTAAAACTATATAGTACAACTATTAAAAAACCCTCTCGAAATCCCTAATTTTTATGGAATTCTAGAGAGGGTTGTATTTTTAATAATTTGAACTATTTCCTGCCAATTAGCGGCACAATAGTTCTCATATCCGTGGCTGTGACTATGTCCAAAAACTATAAAAATTATTTTACTAAACCTATCTCGCGCTTGCCTAACCACTTCCACATCATTCTCAATAACAATATCTGGCTTAACGGCCTGAATAACGGCTAGTTTCCCCTCAAGAAGCTCCGGGTAACAATTTTTCCGATGGTGAGCCGCAAAATATACTCGAGGATTTGGCACCAATTTGGCTAAATATTTTCTGGTATATACCAGAGTTATACTCGGCCTCATGGTATAAAAAATAATTTCTACCTTGTTATTCTGAAGCAATTCTGTCAACGACTTCTTTACCCCAACATACAATGGAATGGATAGATTGAATACAGCTACTAAATACCAAATTGAGGTTACGAGGTGCCAAAAAAATCTATCTTGATCTCTATGAGGGTACTGAACTGTATTTTGAACATTTTGAAAAATGGGTATTCGGAAAAATTTACCTATTCTGCCACCAAAACCAATAAAATCTGAGGTTTGGCATAGGGTATCATCAATATCACACAAAATTCTCACTGCTGCCTCCTTTCTTGCATTATAACTCTCCTTGTATCAACTTCCTTAAATACTCTAAGGCCTCACTACTAGTCGGAAAAACAATATCGGCTGCTTCCATCACGAAGCTATGCCAATGAGGGTTTTCTGGCTGCATAACTACAACTACGTATTTACGCAACTGGTACGCCCAAGCCAATTCGAACATAGAACCAATTGAAATTTTTGTCGTCTGGGTAAAGTCAAAAAAAACTATATCTGACTCTGCCACCATCCAGTTATCACGCTCTACTATAGCGTGATTTGTACATTCAGGGTGTTGGTAGCCTTCTGGCACTAAATTGTTTTGGTCCTTCAAGCACCCTTTAGCAATCATCGGGTGTAAGACCTCAAATCCATATTGGGAAAGAATTTTACTGTATTTATTAAAATACTCCGCTACTTCTTGAAACGACTTGAAACTAATCGGGCCTCCGATATAAACTCTCATTTTTTTCCTCCTTGTATTAAATTTTCAAAATTTCTATTAAATAGAATAGCATTTCTAGAACATTTAGTCAAATAAAGGAAACGTTATTGGATCTACAAAAATTTTTCCTTTTTTAATAATAAAATACTATAAAAAATATTTCTAATAGTATAAAAATGCTTCCATTAAAAAACAAATGGAAGCATTGATATATTATAATGCTGAGTTAAGCCTTAGCGTTATAATTTGTTATAACAACAGGATTAGCATTAGAAGTATTTGAAGAAGATGATTTCGGATCACCTAAATATTCATAAATTTCGAAATCCGACCCTAAACAAATTGAACTCGAAACCTTGAGATTCCTTCTTAATAACAACCAGAATAAATCATTGAGTAATTGTGATTTAACAAGTATTTCTATAAACGCATCAAACCATTTAGCACGGTAAGCACGAAACAAACGCGCAAATTTCTCATCATCAATTAACTCATCTTTTGTTATTTTACCATCTAGTGTCTGACTGGTTAACTCCGCAATGGTTTGAGTATCTACATTGTGTTCAAATTTATGATACAACAACTCACTATATTGCCACAAATACCTTAACAATTGAGGAACATCTCCCACTTTTTTACCCTGATACGCTTTATTCTCCGCTGGTTTAATTTTCCTAATTTCGACTTGATTGTTAACAATTTCCTGCATTATTTCAGAATTTACAGTGCCTAACAACTCATTCAGATACTCTAATTCTTGATTACTCATCTCTCCTCCTTGTATTAAATTTTCAAAATTTCTATTAAATAGAATAGCATTTCTAGAACATTTAGTCAAATAAATCAAACATGATTAAACCTATGATAATAAACGTTATTAAATAATATCTAATAAAAAAGAGCTGTTGTAATTACAGCTCTTTTTTCTGCTATCTTGACTTTTTGGTTCTTATTACTTTTCTTTGTTCTCTATTTGCTCTCTAAATTTCTTGATAATATCCCGCGCAGCGTCCTGACCACCTAAACCAAAAGATAAACCACCGGCAATAGCTAACATAGCCATCAAGGCAGTAAAGAAAGTATTAACAATATACGGCGCTACTTTAAGTTGAGATAAAGCAGCTATTAAACCAAAAATGTATAGCACCCAGCGCGATAAAGATCCTAAAGTATTCTGAAATTGCAATCCAGCACCTGCTACTGAGGCTCTCACAAAACGATCGGCATACTCACCCAACACAATAGCAGCCAACATAATAAGTATGGCTACAATAACATTAGGAATGTAAGCTACAATACTGCGGATAAAATCACCCACAGCTACTAACCCCCAAATATTACACGAAGCCACTAAGAATGATAGCACCAGCAACCATTTAACAACTTGACCTACAAAATAACCTGAATTCAATTTAATATCTGCCCTGTCAGTAAAATCTTTAAAACCAGTTTTTTCTAAAAAATGATCTATTTTTAAAGCGTCAATAATTTTCTCAATTATTTGAGCTAAGCCATTGCCTAAAATTATACCGATTAGAAAAACTATTAAACCACCCAAAAAGGTAGGCAAGAAAGTAACAAAACTCTGCCACAAACTGATTAAAGCGTTATAACTCGCTAATGATAAATTATTAATCATATTCTATTTAGTAACAATTGTACTTTTATTAATTTTAAAATATTTAAATCGACCATCTGTTGTTCTTAACATCTAATTATAGTATAGCAAAAATTTATCTGTCAAGCAATATATTATACTGGAAGGGTACATATTTTGGCTAAATAATCTCTAAAATATTTCTCGCTCTCTAAGTTATTAAATGATTAATAAAATAACACATTATTAATGACAAATGAAATGACAAATTGCATATTACTAATGATAAATAAAAGTTATTTCGGTAATACTCTAAACCAATTTCTTTTACCAATTTTAATACGCAGACCAGTTGATGGCAAATTAATTATTTCATACGGGGTTTTTTTAACTTGACCATCAATTTCTACAGCCCCATAATTAATTAATCTCTTTATTTCACTAACACTTTTTTGACCTTGGGAAAAACAGTGTTTTAAAATTACCAGCAATGGCGCCTGAGAATCACGCAAAACTACGGTAACCATATCTTGCGGTATTTGTTTTTGAGTAAAAGTTTTCTCAAACCATTCAGCCTCTTTCAAAGCCTCTTGCCGTCCGTAATATAAAGCTACTATTTCTTTAGCTAATTGAGCTTTTAAGATTTTGGGGTTAATTTGATGGGAATTTAATTGCTTAATAATTTTAGATACTTCAGCTGAAGGGTAATTGGTGGCTAATTCAAAATATAACGGTATTAATTCGTCTTTCAATGACATAATCTTACCATACATTTCTCGAGGCGAATCAACGATAGTAATTAAATTACCTTTACTGGTAGACATCTTTTCTCCTTCCAAGTTAGGCAACATTTTTAATATCATAATATCTTGGGGAGATTGACCAAAAATTTTTTGCAATTCTCTACCTATTTGCAAATTAAATAATTGATCATACCCTCCAATCTCTACATCACTTTTAATAACCACGGAATCATACCCTTGTAGGATAGGGTAATATAATTCGTGAAGACCAATTGGTTTTCCTAACTCCCATCTTTCTTTAAAATTTCTTCTTTGAATCATCTGCTGACTCGTAAAATAGCTAGCTAACCGCAACATTTCCTGAAGTTTTATTTTAGTCAACCATTGACTATTATAACGAATGTCTGTTTTGCTTAAATCTAAAATTTTACCAATCTGAGGCAAATACTCTTTTAGGTTCCGTTTTACCTCTTGAAGTGATAAGGGTTTTCTCATGCTGGTTTTATCTGAAGCATCTCCGATTTGAGCAGTAAAATCCCCTAGCACTAACACTATCTGATGACCGAGATCCTGAAAAGCTTTTAATTTCCATAATTGTTCTGCTCTACCTAAATGTATTTTAGGCCCAGTAGGATCTAAACCTAATTTGATCCTTAATTTTTTACCGGATTTTAATTTATTAAGCAAGCTTGGTTTTTCGATAATATCTTCTACCCCTTTAATTAATATTTCCTGAATTTTAAAAGAATCAGTTGAAACTGACTGCCGTTTTTTATTTTTTACCGTTTGTTTTCTACTTGGAGCCTTAATAGCCATATTTATAATTTCTAAATTAAAATTTCTTCAATTATTTATTTTACCAAACAAAACGTTAAATCACAAATTTATTTAGTATCAAAACAGACAATGCTTCACTACTCGCTAAAATTAGAAATATACTCTTACTCCCACGATTTTGATAACCTTATACTTTTTATTGGTCATCTTAACCTAGTGGAAATAGTTTTGACTTTGAATATATGTTATAATATTATTATAACATATATTCACATAGCTATGATAAAAGAACAACCAAATTTTTATAAAACAGCTGAAACACCCAATAATAGTTCGTTTGAGAACCCAACCCCTGAACAATTAGAATCCCTGCTTCAATTAATTAAATCACAAGACCAAGTGGTAGAAATCAAGAAAAACCTTCCCGGCGATGTTCTTTTAACAGAAAAAATTTATTATAAAGACTTCCCCCCTACTATTGCTGAGTTTTATGCTGATAATACAGGCCGACCTAGAAGAGATTTGATTTTGTCTCAAAATATTATCCTTAAGAATCAAAACGAACAAGAAAAATCGGTGTACGAACTATTACCCCCAAATAGAAGGGTTTATTTTGCTAATGCTCAATATAATAATTTTCAAGACGCAGAAGATTTATTTGTTATTTGGCCTCTAGAGCATTTTGATCCAGAAACTAATGAAATTATTTAAAAAGGCGACATTGTTATTTACAGTGATTTAGAACGACCGGGCGCTATCCTTTCTTTACTCCATGAAGTAGGCCACATTTGGGTAAATAGAGAAGTAAAAAAAGAAATTTCAGTTTTAAGAATCGCGGTTAATGCCTTATGGACACAAGCTAAAAATGAAGGCAGAAAAATTGCCAATGATTCTGAAGTTTTATATTCACCACCGTTAGGGGAAGTAGATAAAGAAGAAAAATATCCTGTCTCCAAACAACTTCTAGTTCATTTAGAAAAATTAGAGGCTCGCAACGAACGAGATGCTTGGGCTTTTGCTTTAAAGAAATTCAGAGAATTACGTAAATTAGGATTTAATATAGAACCTATGTTTGATTCTAATGACAAAATCAGACAATTTATTTACGGTTCTTCAGCTTTAGGTTCTTACGAACAAGAATTGGATAATTTATTAGAAAACGAACTTAATTTATTTGTCAAATAATTCTCATAAATTGATAATCATCTCCGGAGTTATTTGGCGTAAACTATTGACGGATAAAATAACCGGCAAATTCTGAGGATAATGCGGATGATCTTGTTTCCTAACCAAAGCAAGACACTTCATTTTAGCCCTCCTAGCAGCTATCATTCCATTTAACCCATCTTCAATAACTAAGCAATGATGGGGTTTAATATTCAATTGCTTAGCTGTCTGTAAAAATATTGCTGGGTGAGGTTTGCCGTGTTTTAAACCATCACCACTCATAATCACCTCAAATTTATCTTTCAACTTTAAAATTTTTAACACCCGGTAAATAAACACTTTTTTAGAAGCAGAGGCTAATGCCAGAACAAAACCAGCTTGGTCCAAGGAATCAATCAATTTCACAGAACCCGGTACAGCCTCAATGCACCTATTAGGCATTTTAGCCAAGATGCGCCATTTTTTAGCCATTGCTTCTGATACTCTTTTGTTAATTTTATACCGGCGAAAAAAATCTTGGAACAATTCTTTGGTAGACATACCTGCGTAATTATCCGATAAAAATGTTCGGCTGACTTTAATACCATAAGAACGCAAAACCTGCTGATTACTTTTGGCATGAAGTTGCTCGGTATTAGAAATCACTCCATCCATATCAAAAATAACAGCTTTAATCATAAAAATTAAACACGATGATTAATTTAGGTATTTATAAAGTTAACCTAGCGCTTACAATATTTTGAGGCTGATTAGAAATATAAGCTTTAATATTATCTAAAGTTGTAGAAATAATGCTTGCCAAGCCTTCAAAAGTATTAAAAGCGTTATGCGGACTAATTAAAACATTATCCAAATCAATTAATAAATGATTCAGAATTAAAGTTTTTAACTGTTCTGGCTCTTTAATTGCTCCTTTTACCATTAATTCCTGCTCTTCCTTAATATCACCTTCTTCTTCTAAGACATCTAAAGCCGCTCCTTTAATTTGACCTGATTTTAAAGCCTTGTAAAGAGCTGAGGTTTCAATAATCCCCCCCCGACTGGTATTTATGATATAAGCGCCTTTTTTGACTAATTTAATATTATCTTCATTAAGAAAATGATGCGTATCTTGATTATAGGGTAAGTGAAAAGTAATAATATCAGACTCTTGAAATAATTGATCTCGAGAAACATAAGAAAAACCCAGTTCTTGAGCTAATTTCTCATCAGGATATAAATCAAAAGCCAGCATCTTCATTTCAAAACCGCGGCTAATTTTAAGAACATTCTTACCAATTCTACCAGTGCCTACTACACCAATAGTTTTATTAAATAATTCCTCGCCAGTTAAACCAGTTAATTCAAAACTGCCAGTCTCTCTAACTTTATCATAAGCTTGATAAATTTTTCTAACCAAACAAAGAAGCAAACCAAAGGTATATTCAGCTACTGTATGAGAACCATAACTTGGCACATTAGAAACCATAATCTGCTTTTCTTGACAATATTGTAAATCAATATGATCAAATCCAGTAGAACGAGTAGCTATAAATTTTAAATTTGGTAAATTGTTTAACACCTCCTGATTGAATTTAGAATTAATAAATGAAGAAATGATTTCGTAATCTTGAAACTCCGAGGCATTTTCTTCATTAATAGCTTGCGGATAAAAATCCGCTATTTCTACAAATTGAGGGAAATTGTTTAGAATGTCCCGTTCCCATTCTGTAGTTTCCACAAAAGCAATTTTATTCATAGAAAAAGTATTATAATTTTACACTAAAACGCAAATTTTGTAATTTTTATTTTGTTATATTGCTATTTTTATCTTGGTATTTTTCTAGCTGGTATAGAAAAGTTTATATTAGATTATCGATAGAAAAATTAAGTATTTTTGCTATTTTTTAAACAGCTAACCCTGTCATCAATGTAAATAATTCATCTATCACTGGTTGAATAAAATTCCAACCAAAAAATATAACAACTAAAAGCAAAATTGGGCCATACCGGTTTAAAAAAGCTTCCAATTTCCACGAAGGAAAAAGATAAAATAACACCTTCGAACCATCAAGCGGAGGCAAAGGAATTAAGTTGAAAATAGCGAACATAATACTAATATAAGCCACTAAGGCTAAATACGGAATCATAAAGCTAGGCAAAAAAGGCACAAATCGAATTACCAGACCAAACAACAAAGCTAATACTAAATTAGCCAAAGGACCAGCTAAAGCAATTAAGCATTGATCTTTTAAGGGATGTTTTAAGTTTAAAGGGTTATAAGGTACAGGCTTTGCCCAACCAAAAATTAATTTTCCCTCTGTAAATAAATACATCATCAAAGGCAACAAAACAGAACCAAATGGATCTAAGTGGGCTAAAGGATTCAAAGTTAAACGCCCCATTTTTTCCGCTGTGTCGTCGCCTAATTCTTTAGCCATCAAGCCATGAGAAACTTCATGGATAATCACTAAAAATACAAAAACTATAATTTGGAAAATAACCATAATAAACAATTATTAATACTTCGTTAAATTGGGTATTTCTTCCGACATAATTTGTTTAATTCTTTCATATTTTACCATTCTTTCGGGAAAATTCAAAGCCCCAGCTTTTAAACCAAAACAATTTAAAGCAAAACATAAATCAGCAATAAAGTTATCTTGAGTTTCGGCACTTCTGTGACTCATAATAATTTTAATACCTTCCCGCCAAGCTAAAGCAGCTGTTTCGAAAATTTCTGAGATAGTACCTACTTGCGTAGGTTTCAAAATTATTCCACCAATAATATTATCTTCTATCGCCTGAGCTAGCATATCAACTTGGCTTACTGTGACATCATCCCCAATAATTAAAGTTTTTTTCCCTATTGTATTATTTATTCTGAAAAAACTATTAAAATCATTTTCCTCAAATGGGTCTTCTAAAGAAAATATTTGATAGTTATTAATTAAATGTAAATAAGCATCTAATAGCGCCGAGGCATCAAGCCCTTTACCTCTTAATAAATAGTATTTTTTATCTTTCTGATTATAAAAAGAAGAAGCAGCCGCATCTAAAGAAAACCTTAATTTATACTGTAAATTTAACTTCCGACTAATCTGCTGATAAATCCCCAGTGGTTCCTCGTAGTCATCAGTAGGTATCAATAAACCCCCTTCATCACCATATTTAATCTTATTATATTTCTCCAAAAAATAAATTTTTAATTCTTGAAAAAATTGCTGAGCTATTTCTATAGATTGAATAGCATCATTTATCTGAGGCACTACTAAATATTCTTGGATATTCGGACCATACGGAGCATGCTTTCCTCCATTAATCAAATTAAAGAAAAATAAAGGTGGTTTGTAAACAGAAATTTTTTCCTCGAGACCGGGGTTAACAATTAAAAACTCATCTCGCAAATACCGCCATAAAGGTTGCCGTTTAAATTTAGCCATTAATTTCGCGAATGACTGAGATAAAACCAGCATTAAATTACCGCCTAAATTTTGCTTATTTTTGGTATTATCTAATTCTTTTAAGAAATAATCAAAGTGCTTTTGAGAAATAAAATCTTTGGCTAAAATTTCTGATTTAATTTTTTCAAATTTCACTAATACTTCGTTAATAGGTAAAATTACCGCCTCTTTCTCACCTCTACTTTTTCCATGAGGAATACTCGAGACAACAGCAAAGTCGCCGTTTTTCATTTCAGCTTCTAAAGTCTCTTCTTGTCTAGAATCATAAATTTTACGTAAAATAATATTATCTATTCTCATTTTTGTATCATCACTTTTAATTATATTAGCACTATTTTATTTTATTTACCAAGACTATTGTGACATCGTGGAATTAACTATAAATAATCATTTTCTTTGAGAATTTCATCTACTGCTGCTCTATCGCTAAAAAAACTAATTTTTCCTTGAATATTTAAATGCTCCTCATCCCCTCTGCCTAAAATAAGAATCAAATCATTAGCCCCGGCTTCTTTGATAGCTTTTTCAATAGCTTCGCGACGATCCGAAATAACTAAATATTTATCAGGGGCAACTCTACCTTCAACATAATGAATAAAATCATCAAGACCTATTTGAGGATCACAAGTATTGCTGTCATCAATCGTAATGACGGTTAAATCAAAATTATCTATGGCTAACTGAGCCAATTGTTGCCTTTGCTCTAAAGGGAATTCTGAAAAATTACCATACACCCCAATATAATGCTTAAAATTTCTATTTTTAATATCAGCGATCAATTCCTGCCAAGCTGCCACTGTATTAGCTTTATCAATCATAATTGTTATTCCATTTTTTGTGGTCACGATCTCCCCCCTACCCGGTAGGGCAGGCGTAGCTTCTAATCCTTGCTTAATGCTGTCAAGATTAATACCCAAACCTAGACTTAACGCCGTAGCCGCTAAAGCATTCTTATAATTAAAAACACTGTCTCTCTTAAGCTGTAAAATAAATTCCCCTTTAATGCTTTTAACTCTACAAATTAACCCCGTCTTTTCTTTTATAATTTCACCAGAAACATCAGCCTCTTCTGAAAAACCAAAAGTAATGATTTTCGCTTTTGTTACTTTTTTAAAATCTTCAAAGTATTTATCATCACAGGGAAGTACAGCTAGAGCCTCAGTGTCTAAAGAACTAAACAATCTTTGTTTAGCTTGTTTATATTTCTCAAAACTGCCATGCATAGGAATATGATGACACGAAGAAAAATTAGTTAAGATTGCCCCTTTAAACTTTAAGCCATAGAGACGTTCATACTTATAAGCCAAAGAGGCTACCTCCATAACACAATATTCATCTCCTCTTTGTTTCATTTCAGCAAATAGTTTATGTAAAACAAAAGGATCAGGGGTAGTAACTGGTTGAGTCCCTATAGGTGGAGGATTAATTTTGGTATTTTTATCAAGCCAATAACCACTGGTAGAAATAACTCCTATTTTTTTCCCAGCGGCTTCAAAAATATTTTTTATAAAAAAAACAGTACTAGTCTTACCATTGGTGCCAGTCACCCCAATTAAAGTGAGATATTTGGCTGGAAAACCATAATGCCGAGCAGCCCGCCAAGCAGTTAATTGGCGCACCCACGACCAGTTTCTAATCTTATGATAAATTTTTTTTCGCCAAGACGTCTTCATGTATTTTATACTTTATTCCAAAAACTCCTGTAATTTTTTAGTTTTTTGTAAAGATTTAATTTTATCTAAAGTTTTAGCTTCAATTTGACGAATTCTTTCCCGAGTAACATTAAAAGCTTCACCAACTTCTTCCAAAGTATGAGGGATATTATCTTTTAAACCGAAACGCATTTCTATAATCCTCTGTTCTCTTTCAGTTAATTCAGACATTACCTCGCGTAAATTTTCTTTTAGCAGCTGCCGACTAGCATAATTATCCGGACTAATATTTTTGGTATCAGCCACAAAATCACTTACCTCACTCCCCCCCTTACTGTCGTCTCCTAAAGGTTGGTTCAGAGAAGTGGTATCTTGAGAAATTTGCATTAAATAACGAATTTCTGATAAAGGTTTGCCCATTTCCCGTGCAATTTCCTCAGCAGATGGCTCCCTACCTAAATTTTGCAAAACCATTCTTCTAGCCCTCTGGAATTTACCAATAGTTTCCACCATGTGCACAGGAATTCTAATAGTGCGACCTTGATCAGCTAACGCTCTAGTAATAGCTTGCCTAATCCACCACGTAGCATAAGTAGAAAATTTAAAGCCTTTTTTATAGTTAAATTTATCTACAGCTCTAGTTAAACCAATATTTCCTTCTTGAATTAAATCTAGTAAATTCAAATTTTTACTCCGACCAACATAACGTTTAGCAATAGACACCACCAATCTCAGGTTAGCTTCTATCATTTTTTGCCGACTTTGTTCGTCGCCGGCTTCTATTTTTTTAGCTAATTCTTTTTCTTCTTCCGGGGTAAGTAAAGGAACTTTGCCTATTTCTCTTAAATAGCTTTGAACACTATCCGGCAACTCTATATTATCAAATTTTAAAGCTTCTTCTAATTCTTTAGGGGTGACTTCACCTTCGGCTAAAAGCAAATCACCGCTTTCTACAACTTCAATATTGGCCTCGCTTAAATGATCGTAAATTTTTTCTAATAAATCTAGGTCTTTTTCAATTGAGGGAAAATATTTTAGAATTTCGTCTTGAGTGACAAATCCTCGACTTTTGCCCCGATTAACTAATTCTTTAACTTTAGCTTCGGTTTTATTGGCTTCTGTCTTTTTTCTACTCCGAGCTAATTTATTATTTTTCTTCGCATTCAATTTCTGAATCGATCTCTTTTTAGGTGTTTGTTGAATAAGGTTTTTGGGGTTAGTTTTGCTCTTTCCAGCTGCGACAAGCTTTTTTCTGTTCTTCGTTAATTTATTCCCCTTTGAGGATTGAACACTAAATTTATTTTTCTTATTGGGTTTATTATTTATAACGCTTTTGGTGGACTGCTTATGAAACTTATTTTTAGGTATAAGATGTTTTTTAGATAATTTTTTATTTGATTTTTTGTTTGATTTTTTGTTTGATTTATGGGTAGATTTAGTAGTCCTATTAGAAGATTTATTCATAATAATTATTTATTAATTTTAGAGACCTTATTTATTTTATTAATTTAATTTTTAACGAAAACCTACCTTTAGGAAATTAATTCTTGTGATAATTCTTTAAATTTAACCATTAATTCTTGAATTTTAGATGTATTATGATTTTCTTCAGCAGATTTCATCATTAATTCAATTTCCGCCATTTCTTTTTTAATCACCTCTTTCTTTAAATTTTTTAACCCTTCTTTAATTTCTTCAACGAGATCAACGCCATAACTCTCTAAATTACCCATTTCATATTCAGCTCTAAGAAATAATTGGTTAATTTTAGAAATTAAATTATCATCAAAACCGGCAAGTTTTAGCTGATTAGGCTCCAAACTTTCAGCTTTTTCAACTTTCATTAATAACTGACAAATATCCGTATATTCTTTAGGAAAATATTTATAGTATGGCAAATATAATTCTTGCAATTCAGGATTTTTCACCCAAAAGGCTACCAACCTTTCGGCTAAAAGATCAATCCTAGAAGCAGTTGGGATCTGTAAAACTACTGGCTCATTATTGTCTACCACCTGATTAAAACCTTCTGGAGAAACTTTATTTAATTCATCCTCCAAGAATTGTCGTTCAATTGCTAAATGTTGGCTTAACTTTTCTAACCAAAAAGCTTTATCTAAAGCATTATTGAGTTTTTTAATTTTAGGTAAGAAATAACTTACTATGGCTTTTTTACCATCTAAAGTATCCTTATCGCCCAGCTGTAAAGCCCTATCAAAATAGAATTCCATAATTGGCTTAGCCTTATTTATTAAGTCCGCCAAGTTAGATTTATTAACCGGATTTAAAAGATAATCAGCTAAATCTTTGCCTTCTGGTAAAATTAATACTTTAACCTCAAAACCATTAGCTAAAGCTGGTTCAATAATTCTTTCCATGGCCTTTTGTCCAGCCTCATCCGTATCTAAACTCAAAATAAGCTCTGAAATATATTTCTTGAGTAAGGTAAAATGATAAGAGGTTAAAGCAGTACCTAGAGTAGCTACTACATTTCTAATATTAGCCTGCCAACTAGCTAATAAATCCATTTGCCCTTCAACGATTAAAGCCGAATGTTGCTTATGAAAATATTCGCGAGCTCGATAAAATCCATATAGAATTTTACTTTTATCAAAAATTAATGTTTGGGGAGAATTGACATATTTGCCTGTCTCTTCAATATTTTTAATTGTTTTAAGAGGTAATTTTCCCTGAAAAATCCTGCCTGAAAATCCTACCAGATTGCCGCTGGAATCGTTTATAGGAAACATTATTCTAGAACGAAAACGGTCATAGCAATTATTAACCAATAATTTTCGATTGGTCATCTGTTGATTTATCTCGGACAAATCTTCACGATGAATCGCCAGACCGCTATCAATAATATCATTTAGTTGGAAGCCTTTACTAAGTAAAAAAGTTACTAACATCCGCCATTCGTCTGGAGCAAATCCCAATTGAAACTCTTCTATCGTTTCGCCGCCTACACCACGTCTATGGAGATAATCTACAGCTTCTTTGTTCTTCTTTAAGTTATCTTGAAAAAAAGAACTAGCTACCTCGCAAATATTAATTAATTTTTGTTTTCTAGATCGCAAAACAGGGTCTTCAAACTTAAGAGTTACCCCTGCTTTACGCGCTAAAATTTTTAAAGCTTCCCCAAAATCTACATTTTCTACTTTCATTATAAAAGCAAAAATATCCCCTCCTGTAGAGCAACCAAAACAATGCCAAATTTGACGAGCAGGTGAAACAATAAAAGAAGGTGTTTTTTCTTTATGGAACGGACATAAAGCCTTATAATTAGCCCCGGCCTTTTGCAATTTCACATATTGACCAATGACCTCAACTATATCTAATTTGTTTTTTATTTCCTCAATCTCGTTAAGCATATAATAAATTATATTACAAATTTATCACAAAAACTATTTGAAACAACTAAATTAATTTAGGTAAAAAAATAATCAAACCAATAATTATAGCCACCAAACACGCGATAAGCACTGCGCCAGCTACCATATCTTTAATATGACCTATATTCTCAGAAATATCGTCGGATAAGAAATCTAAAGTTTTTTCCCAGACAGTGTTTAAAACTTCTAAGCTTAAAACAATTCCTATAGTTAAAATTAAAATTAACCATTCAGTGGCCGAAATTTTAAGAATTCCTCCTAAAATAATCACCCCAATACCTAAAAGAATCATTAAACTAAAATTTTGCTGGGAAGCAGCATAACTAATACCAGAAATAGCATAATGCAAACTTTTTAACCATTTTTGAAACGAGAATTTCATAATATTAAATATCCAAACTATTAATAATTTTTAAATTTTTGCTAAGTATTTTGGACTCACCTACTTAAACTTGTTTAGTAACGTCTTGTCATTTAATAGCTTCTTCTTAATCGCTTTTTGGCCTTATAGGTCTCCAGAGCCAAACTAACTAATTTTTCCAAAAGTTTTGGATAGGGTAGTCCTGAAGCCTGCCATAATTTTGGATACATACTAATTTCAGTAAAACCGGGAATAGTATTGATTTCACTAGTTATAACCCTTCCGTTTGGTTGAAGGAAAAAATCAACTCTAGCCATTCCGGTAACGCCAAGAGCCCGATAAACCTCAAGAGCAATTTTTTGTATCTTTTTGACTGTCTGAAATGGTAAATTAGTCGGTGCCAATAATTTGGCTCCGGCCGGGTTTAAATATTTGGCAGAATAAGAGTAAAATTCCTCTTGAGGTTGAATCTCTCCCACTAGTGAGCTTTGAGGATTTTCATTCCCTAAAACAGCACACTCAACTTCTCGACCCTTGATAAATTTTTCCAAAAGCACTTTGTTGTCATAATCAAAAGCCTTATTAATAGCCCATTTCAATGACGGCTTCTCAAATACTTTAGACACCCCAATCGAAGACCCCAAAGAAGCTGGTTTAACAAATAAGGGAAAACCAAATTTTGTAATTGCTTGCTCAATTTTTTCTCTTCGTTCTTTTGAGGTGTCAGTATAATTCAAGGTTAATGAAGGAATTACAGGTATCTTTGCTTCCTTCAAAATTTTTTTAAAAAATTCTTTATCCATTCCCAAAGCGGAAGATAAAACATTGGCACCCACATAAGGCACATTCAAAAGTTCCAAATACCCTTGCAATGACCCATCTTCTCCAAAAGTGCCATGAGTTAATGGAAAAACCATTCCTACATTATCTAATATTTTGTTCCTTTCCAAGCTGTAGACTACTGTTTTTCCCCCTCTTTTGATTAAAACTATTTCTTCTTTTTTATTTTTTTTCAAAAAATATTGTTTTTTTCTTTTCTCCAACAAATCATTAAATTGATAAGCAAAAAACCAATAACCTCTTTTATCAATAATCACTATGGCTTTCCTCCAGATTTTACTTTGGAAGTTATTAAAAACAGAATAAAGAGAGCGAATCGAAATTTCATGCTCACTGCTTTCACCGCCACCAATAAAAACCACCAATGGCTTACTCATTCTTTCCTGTTTGGTTAAAGATATTTTGAATTGTTTCTTTCACTTTGTCATTATGACTAGCTTGGACCTTATGAGTCGCCGACCGGCCAGAAGAATTAACAGAAGATTCTCTTCGTAAGTTAGGAGATTTAATAATATCGGCCTGCGATAAATCTTTTAACGACATCGATGGTGCCTCCGGAATGGCTGCTTTTTGCCTGACATCCAAATTAGCATCTCTCTCGTTAAACCTCAACTCAGCATTTTCTTTTTGTGATTTTAATGACCTAAAGCATTGTTCACAATACACCGGTCTATTAGGTGCTGGTCTAAAAGGTACCATAATATGCTGACCACATAAACTACATACTGCCTCCCAACCCTCTCTAACTATCCCCTTTTTATTCTTATTAGTTAAAGCAATATTTTTAGAACCACCGGCCATTTCCGTAAAATCCAACAATTGCCAATAAAAAATTTCTCTTTCTACTTCTTGACTAGGTCGAGCATATTTTTGCCGGGAAGATTCTATAATTTCCTGCACATAACTTATTTCTGGCAATTTATGAGGAGGAATGTTAACTGCTGAAAAACTTTTAGATAAGATACCATCGATCATCAGTTTTATATAAAAAGTAAAATTCGGTAAATTAATTAAATCTGCCTGCATGAACTCTGGGGTAAAATATTCTTCTAATAATTTAGCGTCTTCAGGTCCCACTCGAAATGAGATCAAAGTTCCAATATTGCCAAAAATAGCCTCGCGGACTGTATCGGTTAATTGAGCAATATACTGATGAGCCAAAATTAAATTAAGGCGATACTTTCTAGCCTCAGCAAAAATATTAGCAAAAGAATCTGTAGAAAAATTCTGAAATTCATCCACATAAAGATAAAAATCCTGCCGTTCTTCTTCTGGTAAATCAACCCGAGTCATAGCTGCTAATTGTAATTTAGTAACCAATAACCCTCCTAGTAAACTTGAGTTGTCTTCCCCAATGATACCCTTAGAAAGATTGGCTAAAAAAATCTTTTTACTATCCATAATATCGCGAAAATCCAGTCTGGACTCTTTTTGACCAATGATGTTACGAACCAAAGGATTAGAAATAAACTGACCAACTTTATTTTGAATAGGCGCCACAGCTTCGGTAGCATAGCGTTCATTATAACGAGTAAACTCCTTTTCCCAAAAAGCTTTTACTACTGGATCAGTAATTTTATCAGTCACCACTCGACGATAATCACTATCAGATAACAATCTATTAATCCCTAAAAGAGTAGAACCGGGATACTCCAAGAGGGCTAATAAAGAGTTATTTAAAATATATTCCATTCGAGCAGACCAGACGTCAGGCCATAATTTTTTGAAGACACCCATGAGGCCAGAAGCTATTAAATGTCGCCACTCTTTAGGTACCTCCTCAATTACATTAAAAGCGATGGGCCAATTAATATCTCCGGGGTTAAAATAAATGACATCGTTTATTCTTTCTTTAGGAATAAAATGCAAGAGACGATAAATCAATTCTCCATGAGGATCAATTACCCCTACCCCCTGACCATTTTGAATATCTTGAATAATCATATTTTCCAATAAAGTAGTTTTTCCTACGCCTGTTTTTCCAATAACATAAGTATGCCGTCGTCTATCGTCTGGCTTAATTCCAAAAGGGTAACTTTGGTCACGAAAATAAGTAATGCCTAAATAAGTAATATCTTTCATAAAATTTATATAGGTAAATTAGAAGGCGGTTCGCTTTTTCTATAAAGTTGACGACTTAAAGCTGGAGCTTTTACTTTTAGCATGGGGAAATGATAGAGAGTAGCCAATTCTTCCATGTTCAAAATGCAAGTTTTAGACGTCAAGCTATGAGTTCTAGCGGCTTGGTAAAAAGTCAGTTTTTTGAATAACAATCTTCGAGCTTTAAATAATCCTTTATCTATTTCAGTAGTAGCCTCTTTGTTAGCTATAAAACTATTCAAATTTTTAGAAGCAAATTGTTGAAGAAAAGCATAAAATGAGGAAACTTTAACTTCATTATACTCCTCTTTGGGGGCTAAATACAAGAAGCGAATACCAGTCTCAAAAGCCAATTGACTAATTTTATTATTTATAGCCTCAATCTTTTCTTTTTCAATAGATGACACGGTCGCCGCAGAACCATCTGGTTTACTAGTCTCCGGCCATTCAGGTAATTTATACCAAGCTACTAATAAATTGGCAAAAAAAGCGGCTACCCAATCAGCAAAAGTTAGTTTTTTAACAGGGGCTTTTCCTAACAATTTATTTATTTCTTCTTTGGCACTCTCTAAAAATTTCTTTTCTTTATCTCCCTCTAAGGGCTTAATTATAATTTGAACTAAAAAAACCTCTCGGGGAGACAAAATTGTAATACTTTCTATAAAGCTAGCCAAGGGATCTATTCGTTTTTCTTCTTTAACTTCTTCAAAATATGAATAAGTTTTAATAGGAAAATAATCAGATTTTTCTAACACAAATTCACTGCCCCAAAAATCTATATTTTTGGTCGGCGCGATTGGTAAAATAGATCCGAAATAATCAGGAACTTCAGTAATTTCTATTTCCGGATAATGAGCATAAAATTGAGACTCTACTAAGTATTTATACCCAAATGGTACGCACACAAAAAAATGTACTGTTTGCTCATACCCTAAAATCCCTAAAGTAAGATACCCTTTAGATAAAGCGTGCAGACCACTGAATACTTGCGCCATAGCTTTAGGTGTTTGATAAATATCTAAATTAACTTTTATCTCCAAAGTGGTCCATTGTTTTACCTCTTCTTTTTTGGTCTTAACTATTTTTTGATACCGCAATTTCAACCTAAAATAAAAATAGGCTGAAATAAACAATAATATCAACCACCAAAACTCCCTTATTATTAACTTAAAAACTACAAAGCAATAATTAAAAAATAGCCTAAAAAAGGTTATCGCTGACACATTGCCGGAAAAAAGCGACGAAAAAACTTCCATTATTAAACATTATTAAATCTCCAAAATTTTAGATTTAGGAGGGTGAACTAATGTGTAATGCTTATCAGGCAGTTTTTTAAAATATTTTTTATTGTGAAGGTTTAAAAATATGGTATTTTCTTTGGCTAACCTATATTTCTGCACTTCGTTCACAATTTCCTCTTTAGTTAAAGGATGATTAGCGTTAGCCAATACCGCCTTGATGACATCAATAATTTTACCCTCTTTGTAACCCCAATCACGCAAAGCATATACCCCCCTTCCTATAAGAACAAAACGAGGATCTTTAATAAGTTCATTATGAACAGTCTGAATTTCTACTGATTTAAACCAAGCATCATCACTCGCTAAAGAGGCCCCAGTAATTTTTCTAAGCTCGTTAAGTTGCTTAGCAATCTCAGAAAAATGCATTGGTTTTTTTTGATGTTTTAGAATTAAATATGCTCTATCTTTCGCTCCGCTAGGATTTATTTCAGACCAACCTAAAAGACCATATTCACCGTAAATATTTCTGCCAAGGTGCTTATTAATATTTAAATAAGTTTCCACCTCTCTTTTGGAAACTTCCCTTTGTTGCGAAGTCTTAAACCACTCCCAAACGCTTTCTAAATTCTGACTAGTATTCTGCTGTTTCAAAAAATTTTCTATTAACTTAACATCATTAAGAATATCTTTTTGGGTTCTATTTTTAGTATACCAATAGCTTCTGGTATCTTTAGTTTCGGGTTGAAAAACAAAGTTAGGATTCAAAAACAGAAGAAAACGTAAAGCCTTAATAGATTGAGAAGATATCTTGAGAATATTTTTAATCTCTTCCAACAAATCTGATTCCAGCATTACATAATTATTGTTCTTTAAAATATTAAAGTAAATATCCCAGATTGCAGTTAATTCTCTGGTTGGTTCTCTTTGAGAAAGAATTTTTATACTATCGTCGACAATCTGTCGTACTCGCTCCCGAGTAATGTTATATGTTTGGCCAATAGCTTGTAGTGTTTGTAATTGATTATCAACTAAACCAAACTTCTTTTTTAAAATATTTTGAGTACGAGAAGGAAAATCTTTTATTAAACTTAAAACTATATCTTTAGGATTCAATTTTGAATTATTGGTAGAAGTTTCCATAATATTTGTATGCTGAAAATTAAAAGAGATATTGATAATATTAAAGCAGAACTTCGGTAATAAGTCAAGAGCTTACCATTTGGACGAAATAATAAAAATTGTTATTTTCACTCAGTTTATGATACAATATACTAGTATATTTCTTTAATTAAATACTACATAATGATGAGAATAAAACGTATTCTTTTAATCATAGGGATTTTAATATTAAGCCTAGGGGCTAGTTTTTTACTTTGGGGGGCTCGTCATCCTAAAGAATTTTTATTAGCCTTTTCTTCCAACGGACCTATTAACTCTCTAGTCAATAAATTAACAGCCTCACCTATTAATATACTGGTTCTGGGAATAGCCGGACAAGGATCTAGAGGTGGTCTTTTAACCGATACTATTATGGTAGTCCAATTAAATCCTGCTCAGCAAAAAATAGCTCTTATTTCTATTCCCCGTGACCTATATGTTAAAAACCCATTCAACAACCAACCAATTAAAATTAACTCCATTTATGCCTCGGAAAATACTATCAAAAGTTTTCCTCAAGCTACCTCTTTTCAAAACATAACATCTAAAGTAGAAGATATAACTGGCTTACCGATTAATTATACGATTATTTTTGATTTAGAAGGATTTGGCCAGTTAGTAGATTTAGTTGGAGGGGTAACTATCTGGTTAGATGAAAATGTCTATGACCCTACCTTAGTTAACCCCTATAACCCAACTCAACCATTCTACTTAGCTAAAGGTTGGCATAATTTAGATGGCGCTTTAGCTATAAAATTAGTCAGAAGCCGATATGCTTCTTCAGGTGATTTCTTTAGAATAAAGCACCAACAACAAATAATGCTTTCCTTGAAGGACAAACTATTAAATCTACCTCAAACCATGAATTTATCTACCATCGCCTCGCTTTGGCGAACCCTACAAAATCATTTTGTTACCGATTTAAATATTAACGAAGCTATCAATCTTGTTCGTTTCATTAAAAATAATAATATTGCCAATTACCGCCTAGTGACTATGGTGCTTGACAATAAACCGCCTAATCAATTGTTAATTTCCACCTCGATTCCTTTAAGCTCCGACAATCAACAAACAATGTACGCCTTACTTCCCAAATTAGGTTTTGAAAAATATGATGAAATACATAAATTTATACAAAATCAGATACTTCTAAATAATGAATAAATTTAATAAACAACTTTCTCTGTATGGTAAAACCAAACGTAAATAATAGTTGGTTAATAGTGGGCTTAGGAAACCCCGACGATTTATATCAAAAGACACGACATAATATTGGACAAAGATTCGTTAAATGGTTTCATACTCAATATAATTTTGGTGCTTGGAAAAACAGCAAATATTGCTTAGCTATGACCACTAGTCAAAAAATACAAAACTTATCAATTATTTTAGCTTGCCCTTTAGTCTTTATGAATGAATCTGGTGAAAGCGTTCGCCGGCTTCAAAAATTCTACAAAATTTCTTTAGATCACCTGATAGTAATCCATGATGACAGTGATCTGCTCTTTGGAACTTTCAAAATTCAGTGGAACCGAGGAGCTGCGGGTCATAAAGGAATTATCTCAATAATCAATGCCTTGCAAACTAAACAATTTTATAGAGTTAGAATCGGAATCCGTTCTGATAAAAACAAACACAAAAAAGCCAGTGATTTTGTTTTAGAGAACTTCACCCCAGAAGAAGATCAAATAATACCAAACCTATTTATCCAGATAGCTAATTCCTTGGAAAAACTCTGGAATAAGTTCTAAGGCGCCATCTTGGCCTATTTAATCCCCTGCTTAACTAAAAATTCTCCGTAAGAAATCAAAGCCCAGTAATTGATAAAAGTTAATAAACTACTGAGAAATAACGGTAAAGACAAAAAACTAATTAGCCAAAAAAGCTCTAAACTAACTAGCGTAATAACTAAAAAAGTAAGTATAAGCCACGAAGAATCACTTATCGAATCCAACAAATACAAAAAAGTGATTAACCCTACACCTACACCATATAATAAATAACTCCACCAAAATGATTGATTTCGCAAAAAATACAAGCTAGAGATATCTATAATCCAAAAAAAATGAAGAAAATAAAAAGACAAATACCGCCCCAGTTTTTCTTGGGGCGAAAAAAGTTTATAAAACAAAATTACCAAAAAGATTAAAGCAATAAGATAAACAAATATTGGCTGAAAAAATAAAGTTATTAAACTTATTTCTAACAATCCCAATACTATTAAACAAACATTAAACCAAGATAAACCGGAAAAAATTTTCCAAAATAACGTTAACGTCAACGCAAGCAATAAAACCAGAAACCAATTAAGACGATTAATAGCGACTATTCCTGTTAAGATAATTACTAACAAAAAGAAAAAATAATTTTTAGGCATTCTAGCGCGAATCGTTCTGATTTTGTCTAATAATAATCGCACCAAATGTTTAAAACTGTTCAAAATCCGCTGATATAATTTAAGACTTTTTTCTTGAATTTGATTTGACATTTTGAGTGGTATTAATTTGTTCTAATATTAAATGATCCTTTTGCAGGCTTACTTTAATATTAGCTCCACTTTTAATTTCATTAGTAATTATTTTATCTGCAATAACATCTAAAACATTTTTTTCTAAATAACGTTTCAAGGGGCGAGCTCCATAATTAGGATCGTAACCATGAAAAGCAATATACTTCTTAGCTTCTGGCGTCAATATTAAATGGATATTCTTAGCCTCTAATCTCTTCTGTATTTTAGCCACCTGAATTTCCACTATTTTTTCAATATCAGCTAGGGTTAAGGAATTAAATACGATAATTTCATCAATGCGATTAAGAAATTCGGGTCTAAAATTTTCTTGCAGGGATTCTAATATTTTATTTTTTAAATCCAAACGTTTATTTTCAGCACCTGTTCCTTGTGAAGAAGTATCAAACCCTAAGCGAGCCATTTCCCTTACATACTCTCCTCCTAAGTTAGAAGTCATAATAATAATAGTATTCCTAAAATTAATAGTGCGTCCTTTACCATCAGTTAAACGTCCATTATCTAAGATTTGCAACAAAATATTAAACACTTCCGGATGAGCTTTTTCAATCTCGTCAAATAAAATTAAACTATAAGGTCTGTGTTTAACCGCTTCTGTTAATTGTCCGCCCTCTTCATAGCCCACATATCCGGGAGGAGAACCAATCAACCTAGCCACACTGTGCTTTTCCATATATTCCGACATATCAAAACGCAGCATAGCTTTTTCATCAGAAAACAAAAATTCAGCCAAAGCTCTAGCTAATTCTGTTTTCCCCACACCAGTAGGTCCCAAAAAAATAAAAGAACCGCTAGGACGATCTTCCTCACTGATGCCGGCCCTAGCGCGACGAATAACTCG
>MWBJ01000003.1 GCA_002069525.1 Parcubacteria group bacterium ADurb.Bin305
TGAGTTATGGTAAATGCTTTCCAGATTTTTGAGAAGATGCTTATTTAGATCCTAAAGCCGATGTAGTTCAGTGGCAGAACGCTTTCTTGGTAAGAAAGAGGTCGTGGGTTCAATTCCCACCATCGGCTCTGCAATAAATTTTTTTTGGTTTTTACCTACAAATTCGCGGGTCAGAAACTCTTTTTCTAAAATTTTCTATTGTTTATCTACTAGCTGGAATTTTTATTTCCTATTTTTATTTTCTAATGGCGAAAAAGCGGAGTAAATTTTTAGATTCAAAGCTTAGTGGTTCGCGATCCGCGGATTTTAAAAATGATAAGTTTTACTATATTATTTTTCGGAATTTGAAAAAATAATAAACTATGAGTTATTATTATGAAACAGTGGAATAAAATATTTAAAGTGTACGGAAAAGTTTTTGAAAAACCTCAGCAGGATATGCCGAGAATTGTAAAATTATTTAAGAAAAAGGGGGTTAAAAGAGCCCTTGATTTGGGTTGTGGTTCGGGTAGGCATATTGTTTATCTGGCAAAAAACGGGTTTGAAGTTTACGGAATTGATATCGCTCCAGTCGGAATAAAAATAACACAAGATTGGTTGAAAAAAGAGGGATTAACAGCAAAATTAAGGATTGGTTCTGTCTATAAAAAATTACCATATAAAAATAATTTTTTTGATGCTGTGGTTTCTATTCAAATGTTTCACCATGAAAGAATTGAGAACATTCGCAAAGCCGTTAAAGAAATAGAGAGGATTTTGAAACCTAACGGTTTGATTTTTATGAGTGTTCGTAGAAGAAAATTGGGGAGAAATTGGAAGAAAGGTATAATTATTGAAAAATATGGGCTTAGGGAGTCTCGATATAAAGTGATTGGTCCTAGAACTTATACTCCAATTGATCATGACGAAAAGGGGTTGCCTCACTATCTTTTTAACAAGGCAATAATTAAAAAAGAATTCAAAAACTTCAACCCGCGTATTTGGGTTGACTCTGAGAAGAAGCATTATTGTTTTTTCGGTGAATTAAAAAAATAATCAAGACATTAGCTTTATTAGATCTGGATGCAACTTTGTTAAAAAAGTGCCAAGGGGTACTATTTTTTTATTTTTTTTATTTTTTTATTTTTTCATTTTCTGAAGCGTTTAAAAAATTATGATATAAATCAAGATCTTGATGTCTTAAGCGCGATGGAGTGATAAGGCAGTAAAATAGTTAACTAGGTGTTTAAGAAAAGCGGTTTAAGCGTAGAAGAGATAAAGTAGAATATCTGGAGCAGGAATTAATTATTCATATCTTTTATAAAGAGGAAAAGATGACTGTTTTAGGTGGCTCGTCAGAATTATGGTAATAATTAAAAAGAAGATGTTAATTAGTTGACTTATAGCTAATGTAGAGTCCAATGTTAAACTTCAATCTATCAAAGTTGGGCTGAATGATTTTAAAATAAGGGATTTTGGAAGCGGCTCATTGTATTTTTTTAAAAAATCAGATATAATGCTAGATGAAAAAACTTGAACTGTGGCGAAGAAGGGTTAAGTATTTTTTATCAGAGGATTTTTTGACAGAAAACTTTTTTCAGTCAATAGAGTTGCTAGTTTAAATTTAGAAAAGGAATAATTTTTATAGTTTTTGGTTGAGTGTTTTCAACATCTATTAAAAATAAAAGAGCCGAGGTGTTCGTGTTCTCTTATTTCTTTTCAGCTTGGGTTAATTGTTTTTACCGAGTCAATTAAAGCTATTTTCTCTGTTTAAAATTAGGGTCATAAATTATACTTAAAATTTTAAATTCAAATTAATTTTTATGAAAAAGGAGTATATAGTTAAACTGCAGTGCAATGAGTGCAAGCATATTAATTATTTCACTAGAAGAAACAAAAAAACTGTTGATAAAAAGTTGGAGTTTAAAAAACTTTGTCCAATTTGCAGAAAACATACCCTCCATAAGGAAGTAAAAAAATAATAGAAAGGAAACACTTTGTTTATGAGTTCAGAAGACTTGCGTCAATTATTTTTGACTTTTTTTATCAATAAAGGGCATCGTTTAGTACCCTCTTCTTCGCTAATTCCTGCTGATGATCCATCGGTACTTTTTACTGTGGCTGGAATGCAGCAATTTAAGCCTTATTATACTCGAGCCAAAGATCCTTTTAGAGATATTCATCTTTCTTTGGGTGAGCCGTTGCAGGCTTCTAATGTGGTTACTTGCCAAAAATGTCTTAGAACAACAGATATAGAAGCTGTAGGTGACGAAAGTCATCTGACTTTTTTTGAAATGCTGGGCAATTTTTCGTTTGGTGGTTATTTTAAAGAAGAGGCGATTGCTTTGAGTTGGGAATTTATCACAAATTATTTAAAAATACCGACAGAAAGAATTACTGTGAGCATTTTTGGGGGAGATAAAGAATTACCTTACGATGAAGAATCTTATACTTATTGGAAACGACTAGGTGTTTCAGATGAGCAAATTATTAGCGGTAATAGAGAGACTAATTTTTGGGGGCCAGTAGGCGAAGAGGGGCCATGTGGGCCTAATACAGAGATTTATGTGGACCATTTAGAAGTTTGGAATTTAGTTTTTAATTCTTTTTATCGGCACTCAGATAAAACTTTGGAGCCTTTGCCATTAAAAGGGGTAGACACCGGGATGGGATTAGAGCGTCTGCTGTTAGTAACGCAATTTCCTAATCAAAGCAATAAAACTGTTTTTGAGACAGATCTGTTCTCTGGATTAATGGCTATCCTTCAGGCAGATAGTCAAATTAATGAAGTGCGAAATTTAAGGATTATAGCTGATCATTTAAAAAGTTCAGCTTTTCTTATTAGCGAAGGAATTAAGCCATCTAATATAGAAAGAGGATATATTTTACGAAGATTAATAAGACGAATTTTGCGCTATAGTGAATTGGTTAATTTACAAGATAATTATTTAGAACCAGCGATTGATTGGATTATTCAAAAATACCATTCTATTTATCCTGAAATCGATAATAAAAGTTTAATTTTAGAAGTATTATCAGACGAATTTAGTAAATTTAGGCAGGCCTTAAAAAAGGGATTAAAAGAGTGGCATAAAATAGCTGGTGAATTGAAACAAAAAAATATTTTGGTAGTTAATGGCGCTATAGCTTTTGAGTTATATAGTAGTTTCGGTTTTCCTTTAGAATTTTTAAAAGAAATTGCCGAAGAAGAAGGTATGAGTATTGATGAAGAAGGCTTCGCTGAGGCTTTAAAAAAACACCAAGAAATTTCTCGCAACAGTCAAGAAAAAAAATTTGGAGGGCATGGTTTAAAGGGGGAAATTCAAAATACTGAAGAAAATATAAAAATTAAACGCCTGCACACAGCAACCCATTTATTACAAGCAGCTCTAAGGGAATTTTTTGGTTCAACAGTTGCTCAACAAGGTTCGGATATTAATCCGGATAGGCTTAGGTTTGATTTTTCTTTTGATAGAAAATTAACTCCTGACGAATTAAAGAAGATAGAAGCATGGGTTAATCAAAGAATTAATGATGGTTTGGTGGTTAGTTTTTACGAGACGTCACTCAACCAAGCTCTTCAAGATGGAGCTTTGGGGCTTTTTAGTCAACGTTATTCCGATCAAGTAAGAGTTTATGAGATTAAAGATCCTAAAACTGGTCGAGTTTATTCTAAAGAAATTTGCGCTGGTCCTCATGTTTCTAATACTTCTGAAATAGGTAGTTTTAAAATCTTAAAAGAAGAAGCAGTGTCTAGAAATACTAGAAGAATTAGGGCTACTGTAGGGTAGCTGAGGGGGCAAATGTTTATCTTTCCAATAAATACTTTGGTAGATACATTTGAAAAAACTTTATTTTTTTGATAGACTGATATTAGGGATAAATTAATAATAGCTCATTAATTGCCTTTCGTTAATTAGAATTTAAATAATAATTCATCTATATAAAATTATTTATTGTCTTATCAAATTTTAAAAATTTTTTTCTATGGTTTCATTGAATTCTTTTAAGTCCCCAAAAAAGAAATTAGTAGCTGATATTTATTTTTCTGGCAATAAATTTTCTCAAGAAGAAAATATCCCAGAAGAAGCTGTCTCGGTTGTTCGTCAGGAACTCATGGAGCAAGAACTAGAAGTTCAAATTCATCAAGGTGTGCCCTCATTATCGTCGAAAGAAGTGGCAAATTTATCAATCTGGCAAAAGAAAGTTAGGCCTAGACAGGAAGCAAATCAACGTCAACAATTTGAAGCGAATAAAGTAGTTGAGGAATCGACTGTTGACTCCGAAAAAATATTGGGGCATCAAGACGAGATAGAAGTTAAGAGGGTTACTAAATTTCGAAAGCCGCCTTTTAAATTAGTCAAATTGAATAAACTAAGTGTGGGCGTTATTTTGGTGGTTATAGGTGTGGTTGCTTTTTATTCTTTGAGTCATTTTGTATTTGCTAAAGCAGAAATTGTTATCACTACCACTAAAACCAATTTAGTTTTGGAAGATAAAGTTCTTATAGATACCAATATTAACACTCCAAATTTAAATACAGGGGTGCTTCCCGGCAGTTTTTTTGTCTTTAAAGAAAGCGCTGAAAAACAATTTCCTAGTACAGGTAAGGCTACCGAAGCGCAAAAGGCCAAAGGGGAAGTTATTTTAATAAATAATTACTCTACAGCTCCTCAAATGTTAGTGGCTACTACTCGCCTCGAAACCCCTGATGGTAAAATTTTTAGATTGGATTCTCAAACTATAATTCCGGGAGCTGGTTTAGAAAATGGTAAATTAGTTCCCTCTAAAATTACGGTAAAAGTTACAGCTGACCAACCCGGTTCTGAGTATAATATTAATCCTTGCCAGTTACCCAACTGCAAATTTACCATAGTAGGTTTTAAGGGAACTCCTAAATATGAAGGTTTTTATGGTATTTCTGAAAAACCTATGAGTGGTGGTAGTTCAGAGGTGGTTAGAATGGTAACGGCTGAGGATATTTCTCAAGCTACCACAGAGATTTCTCAAATTTTGAGTGATAAATTAAACAAAACAGCTGAAGAAAAATTTAAAAACTTAACTGGCGCACCTTTAATAGTAAAAGGCGCTAAAGCTACGCCAGTAATTAAAAACCTAGACAGTGATGCTAAAGTAGGGGATTTTAGAGAATATTTTACAGTTAAAGCTAGCGGAGAAATGAGCGTGATAGCTTTCAATGAAGAGCAACTCATAGAGTATGTTCAACATAAATTAATAAATCAGAAAAAAGAAAATTTTGAGTTTTATCAAAAACCAGTAATAGAAATTATAAATTCTCAGCCAGATTTTGTTAAAAAAACACTTACCCTATCCTTTAAAGCTACTCAAGAAGTAAGATATAAAGTTTCTTCAGCTGAAATCTTGGCTAAAGCTCGCGGGGTCAATCAAAAAAAATTAGAGCAAATTTTTATTGATACACCGGGTATTTCTAAAGTACATATTAAATTAATTCCTTATTGGCTCAATACGATTCCAACCGATGTTTCTAAAATTAATGTCATCATTGATTAATATTTGGGGAATTATTGACTATTATTTTATTTTTTGATACAATAATTTTATTCAACTAACTTAATGAAAGAAAATAAAAATACTAGAGAGGAAGGTCTGGTTACAGAAAGCTTAAAAAATGCTGTTTTTAGGGTGCGTCTAATTGAAAGCCAACGGGAAGTTTTGGCTTATCTTAGCGGTAAACTTAGGTTGCACCGAATTAAAATTTTGCCCGGCGATAAAGTTATAGTTGAAATTTCTCCTTACGATTCAGGTAAAGGAAGAATAGTCTATCGTTCTTAGTAGTCAATAGGGTAAATCCTGAGAGGGAAAATGACTCTTAATTAGTAGTTTTCAGAATAATCTTAACTATAAAATTATTAACTAAATTGTATCAATGAAAGTGCGAGCTTCAGTTAAAAAACTTTGTAGGAATTGTAAGATTGTTAGGCGTAAAAAACGTCTTTATGTGGTTTGTTCAAATCCTAAACATAAGCAAAGACAAGGGTAATTTTTATCCCTTTAATTATCTATTCAATTTGGCAGCTAGAAAAAATAATTAGAAAATTCAGATAAAAAATATATAAAATAATAATTATTATATTATGGCGCGTTTCTTAAATATCGATTTGCCTGATCGAAAACCAATATGGGTGTCTCTAACTTATCTATATGGTGTAGGTCCTACTTTAGCTAAGCGTTTTTTAATTGAAGCAAAAATAGATCTAAATAAAAAAACTAAAGACGTAACACCTCAAGAATTTGCCACCCTAAAAGAGATAATAGAAAAACAGGTATTGGTAGAAAATGATTTACGCCGCGAAATTCGAGGGAATGTAAAAAGATTGATTGATATTGGTTGTTATCGAGGTTGGCGTCATGCTAAACATTTGCCAGTTCGAGGGCAACGAACAAAATCTAATTCTAGGACTGCTAGAGGGGCCGGACGCAAAAGAAAGACAGTAACTTCAGGTCGGAAAAAAGCAGCTTCTCCTACCTAAGCAGATGATATTTTGGGTGCTAAAGTTATCCGCTAAATTTTAACAATAATTACAGCATTTTATATGGGAAAAAAAAGAATAGTAACTAAATTAGCTGAAGATACTTCGCTTATCGGTGAAAAGATGAGCAGTTTATCGCAGAAAAGTGTTAGCTCTAAAGCTATTAGTAAAGGCAGAATTTATATTAGAGTTTCTTATAATAATACTCAAATGGTAATCACTGATGCGAATGGTAATGTTTTAGGTTGGGCTTCTGCAGGAGCCTTGGGTTTTAAAGGCCCTAAAAAAGCTACCCCTTATGCTGCTTCTAAGGTGGCTGAAGTAATTATGCAAAAGTTAGAAAAATTAGGAATGAAGAGTGCTGATGTTTATATCGAAGGCATAGGTAGTGGTCGCCAGACAGCGATTTATTCGTTAGCTACTCATGGGTTAAATATTGATCTCATCAAAGATATTACCCCAGTTCCTCATAATGGTCCTAAACCCCCTAATCCTAGAAGAGTCTAAATAGATTATTCAAGAAAAAATGAATAAAAAATTTAATTTTTGTTAATAGAGTGAGTAATATTTATTAATATGATGAATAGTCAATGTAAAAGATGTCGACGAGTTGGCGAGAAACTATTTTTAAAAGGGGAAAAGTGCTATACCCCTAAATGTTCATTAATTCGTCATCCTCTTAAAAGTAAAAAAGGTTCTAAGCTGAGTGTTTATGGTCGGCAATTACAAGAAAAGCAAAAAATTAAATTATTTTATAACATTCGAGAGGCGCAGTTGAAGCGATATTATAATTTAGCTTTAAAAGGAAAAACTTCTACTCCGTTAAAATTAGCTCAGATTTTGGAAAGTAGATTTGATACTATTATAATGAGGTCGGGTCTTAGTTCATCTCAGAGTGCCGCTAGGCAGCTGGTAACTCATGGGCATTTTTTATTAAATGGTCGGCCTCACAATATTCCTTCCACAATTCTTAAACCGCAGGACGTTATTACTTTAAAAACCCGCAGCGCTAAATTAAAAATATTTGAAGATTTAGATAATCGTTTAAAAAATTATAAAATTCCTTCTTATATTAAGTTAGAAAGAGGCGATAATAAAGATTTAACCATTACTTTATTAGATACGCCTAAATTAGAAGAATTAAGTTTACCATTTGATTTTACAGCTGTAGTAGAATTTTATAGCCGTTAGTCTAATAAAAAATTCGCTGTAATTTTACTTAAATTACATCAATTCAAAAATATTAATATATTTAAATTTAATGTATGTTTCAGATCTCTTCTTCGTTTTCTATAATTGAACAAAATAAAAATAGCGGTAAATTTGAAGTCTCGGGTCTTTATCCCGGCTATGGCATTACTTTGGGTAATGCTTTGAGGAGGGTGTTGATATCTTCTATTGAGGGTGCGGCTGTTACTTCATTTAAAGTAGAAGGCGCCCCTCATGAGTTTACCTCCTTGGAGGGTATTAAGGAAACTATGATAGATATTATGTTAAATTTAAAACAGTTAGCCGTAAAATTATATACTGATGAACCTCAGACTATACAATTAAGTGTGACCGGGGAAAAAGAGGTGAAAGCTAAAGATTTTGCTTCTAATTCTCAAGTAGAAATTGCTAATCCTGATTTACATCTTGCTACTCTAACAGATAAAAAAGCCTCTTTGGAGTTAGAGGCTACTATAGAGAAAGGTTTAGGTTATGTTCCTGTAGAAATGAGAAAAAAAGAAAAATTACCTGTTGGAGTAATTCCTGTTGATGCTATTTTTTCTCCCATAGAACAAGTTAATGTAGAGGTGGAAGACATGAGGGTGGGAGATAGAACAGATTATAATAGATTAATTATTACCATTAATACCAATGGCACTATTACTCCTTTGGAGGCTTTAAGTCAAGCCATTTCTATTTTAGAAGGTCATTTTGAGCTGTTGAAGGAAAAAATCAATTTATTGCAGCCCGAGAAAGAAACCAAATTAAGTTTAGAAACTAAAATAGAAAAAGCACCCAAAGAAATTTTGATTGAAGATTTGCCTATAAGTACTAGAACTAAAAAAGCCTTAATTAATAATGGTATTAAAACTTTAGCCGGCCTACTTCGTTATCGCGAAGATAATTTAACTAAATTAGAAGGTTTAGGCGATAAATCTATTAGTGAAATTAAAGAGGTGTTGCAAAATATACGATTTACCTTAAAACCCTAAAAGGCAAATTTATACTATAAATGATTTGATATAATTATGAAACATTTAAAAACTGGAAAAAAATTACATAGAAAACAAGGCCCACGCAAAGCTTTAATTAAATCATTAGAGGTAAATTTAATAATGTATGAAAAAATTAAGACAACTCAAGCTAAAGCTAAAGAAACTCAACGTCAGCTAGAAAAATTAATTACTATCGCTAAAAAACAAGATTTAACAGCTTTGCGGCGTTTGGCGGCTGCCTTACCGGCTAAAGCCAGCCGGAAGCTATATTCCGAATTAGCTCCTCGCTATCGAACTAGAAAGGGCGGTTATACCAGAATTATCAAATTAACTCAAGGTATAAGGTCGGATGATAGCTCTATGGTGATTTTGGAATTAGTTAAATAATGGACTAATATACAAGTGTTTTAATTTTAATTCTGTTTGGTAATTTTATGAATTCTTCAACTAAGCAAAAACAATCTATTAAAGAAACTTCCAATACTATTACCCTTGAGGCCACTGGTTATTCTTTGGGCAGATTAGCTGCTTTAGTAGCTTATTATCTTCAAGATAAGCATAAACCAAGTTATGCTCCTAATAAAGCAGGGGAAACAATTGTTAAAGTAACGAATATAGGGGGAATAAATTTTAAAGCTAACAAACTTAAAACAAAAACTTATTATTGGCATACTGGTTATATTGGGCATTTAAAAGAAGCTACTTTAGAGGAATTATGGAGAAAAAATCCAGAAAAAGTCTTTAGAATGGCAGTGAGGGGAATGCTTCCTAAAAATAAACTTAGAGATCGCCGCTTGCTTAGATTAAAAATTTCGTAGTTGTTTATTAATAAGATTTATTAAAAATACAATAATTTAGATAGATAATTAAAAAATTAATAATTTTAAAAAAATAAAAAATAAAATAAATTTAAATAATGGCTAAGATAAACATTAATACTCAAGAAAATACAGAATTAACCTCAGTGGTTAAGCCTCCGATTCGCTATTTCGAAGCTGTTGGAAGAAGAAAAGAGGCCGTAGCCCGGGTTAGAATAACCGAAGGAACCCCCAAAATTTTAGTTAATGATAAAGAATTAAATTTATATTTTCCTTCTCAAGATTTACAAGAGAAAGTAATTTTTCCTTTAAGGATAACATCCACTTTAAATAAATTCTTCGTTACTGTTAAAGTTAAAGGTGGTGGCCTAACAGGTCAAGCAGAAGCTATTAGATTAGGTCTTAGTCGGGCTTTGCTCAAATTTGATGAAACATTTAAGCCAATTTTAAGGGCTAATGGTTTGCTAACTCGAGATGCTAGAGTGGTTGAGAGGAAAAAATACGGTTTACGAAAAGCTCGACGAGCTCGCCAATGGAGAAAAAGATAAAACTTACCCCCCCTTTTTTCACCAGAGGGGGTAAGTTTTTAATTCACTAGGTTTGCTTAAATCGAGTTAGTTGTTTCGGTTTGATTATTTTATTTTTTTTTATTTTTTTTAATAATTCTATTTTTTAATCTATGCCTGAATTGCCAGAGGTTGAAACAATAGTTCAACAATTGCACAAAGAAATTACAGGAAAAGCTATTAACGATATTTGGACCGATTACCCTAAGAGTTTAAAGGGTAATTTGTCTTTGACTAAATTTTCTAAAAATGTCATAGGCCAAAAAATAACCAAGGTAATCAGGCGGGGAAAAAATATTTTAATTTTTTTAGAAAACAATTTGATTATCTTGGTGCATTTGAAATTAACCGGTCATTTTTTAATAGGAAAATATTCTCGAGTTAATGAAAGTTGGCAACCCCCTAAAGGTAATTTAAGTGATCCTGCCAATTCTTTTATTCATTGGGTGTTTAGTTTATCAGATGGTAGGCAATTAGCTCTTTCAGATAAGAGGAAATTCATTAAAATTATGCTTTTAAAACAAAGCGATTTGGATAGAATTGAAGATTTAAAAATTGGAATTGATCCTTTGTCGCCAGAATTTACTTTAGAGTTGTTAGTTAATTTATTAAAATCTAGCAATAAATCAATTAAAGATTTTTTGCTGGACCAAAAATTTATAGCTGGCATCGGTAATATTTATGCCAATGAAATTTTATGGGAAGCTCAAATTTCGCCTTTTGTAAAAACTAGAGAAATTACTTTTCCAGAAACAAAGGCGTTACATCAGGCCATTATTAAAATTTTAAGGAACGCCATAAAACATCAGGGCACTTCAGCTCAAGATGAGGCCTATAGAACTATTCAAGGGGAAAAAGGTGGCTATAGTCAATTTTTAAAAGTTTATCAGAGAGAAAATCAACCTTGTTTCCGTTGCCATCAGTTAATAAAAAGGATTAAAGAAAAGAGTCGTTCTACTTTTTATTGTCCTGTTTGCCAGAAGGTGGCAGAAAAATGTAAATAAGATAGAGCTATAATGCGTACTAATAATTGATTTTTAATAAAATAATTGGGAAGGTATTTTTAAATTCCGCGTTAATTTTTTGAAGTTAATATCTTGGTGGCCAATAATCTAAATAGCCGTTGAGGTCTTCTTGGTCTGCACTAAATTGATAATCAACTTTTTATTTTTCTAAGTTACCGGTGGCGCGATTGCCTATTTATCAAGTAAAATATAAGACAAGTGACTACTTTTGAGATCGTTATTCTATTTTACCTAATTTATTTTACTTACCTTTTAAATATTCTATTCAATACCATGTCACTTATATTTTAGATGATTTGATATGACCTCTTGACAAAATTTTTTTATCTGATAGGATAGTAATGATGTTATTTGAAAGCCGCAAGGCCGACAAATAACATCACTGCTGTCTCTTTGAAGCCGCAAGGCAGAAAAGAGGCAGCATTTTTTATTTTTTAGTATCTTGAATCTAATTATTCTAATTAATTTAGTCAAAAATCTAAGTTAACCATTATGAGTAAATTTTAAATTCGTCTAGATTATTTTAAGTCCTCTCAAAAATTAATTTAGGGTTAAAAGATTTTCTACTATACTATAGACTGAGACGCCTTATTGATTTTAAGAGGTGTTTATGATAAACTAGTAATTAAACAATTGGTCAATTTCGTAAATTATGGATGCTTTTATTATTAAAGGTTCCAAATCACTCAAAGGTGAAATAGAAGTAAGGGGCGCTAAAAATGCCACTTTGCCTATTTTAGCTGCTTCGTTGCTTACCCAAGAATCTTCAGTTTTAGATAACTTACCCTTAATTGAAGACGTAAAAAAAATGATTACTTTGCTAGAAAGTTTTGGGGTAAAAATTACTTGGTTAGGTGAGCGAAAAATTAAAATTGATCCTAAAAATTTAAATTTAGATAATTTAGACCAAAAGTTGGTTAAAAAAATTAGGGGATCTGTTTTACTTATTGCCGCTTTGATTCATCGGTTTAATAAGGTAAAATTGGCGCCGCCGGGTGGTTGTTTTATAGGGGTGAGACCAATTGATGCTCATATTGATGGGTTAAGACAATTAGGTGTCAAAGTTAAAATGACACCGGAATATTATTGTTATGATGGTAGTGAAATGGTGGCTCAGGAAGTTATTTTACCTGAGTTTTCCGTCACTGCGACTGAGAACATTTTAATGTTAGGTTCTGTTTTAAAAGGTACGACAGTGGTAAAAATTGCAGCGGTAGAACCTCATATAGAAGAATTAGTAGGTGTCTTAAACCAAATGGGCGCTGAAATTCATTTAGTTAATTCCCACGTTTTCGAAATTAAGGGCAGTAGAAAACTTCATGGCTTTTCCCATTATTTAGAGCCAGATTATTTAGAGGCAGGCACTTTTATGATTTTAAGCGCTGCTACTAAAGGGAGAATAATTATTCATAATGTAATTTCCCGACATTTAGATTTAGTAATGAAAAAATTACAAAATATTGGTGTTAAAATGGAAATAATAAAACGTGCTGATGGTTTGGAGGATGTTGTAATGCATCCTGCTTACACCTTAAACTCTTTTAAATTGCAGACTTTGCCCTATCCCGGTATACCAACCGATCTCCAAGCGCCTTTTGGGGTCTTAGCCACTGAATGCAATGGGACTTCCTTAATTTTTGACCCAATGTACGATGGCAGATTAAAATATATAGATGAGTTAGTCAAAATGGGGGCTAATGCTTTAGTTGCTGATCCTCATAGAGCTTTGATTACTGGTCCTACGGTTTTAAATGGGGTAGAAATTAATTCATTAGATATTCGAGCCGGAATGAGTTTAGTAATTGCAGCTTTGATAGCTAGCGGAACTACTACCCTTAAAGAAGCCAATGAGATAGATAGGGGGTATGAAAAAATTGAAGAACGCCTGCTTAAATTAGGCGCTGATATAAAACGAGTAAATTTATCTTTATGACTGTTAAAAAATTAGGCATAGATTTAGGTACAGCTAATACTTTGGTTTTTATTCCCCATAAAGGGGTGGTAATTAATGAACCTTCGATAGTAGCTGTAACCCAAGATGATAATAAAGTTTTAGCTATCGGTTCTCAGGCTAGACAAATGATTGGCAGAACGCCTGATGTTATTAAAACCTACAAACCCTTAAAAGATGGCGTGATTGCTGATTATAAGGTTACTCAGACAATGTTAAAATATTTTATTGATCAAGCTTTAGGGCAATGGCGTTTTTTTAAACCAGATGTAGTAATTTCTGTTCCAGCTGGCATTACTTCTACTGAACAGCGAGCAGTTATTGAGGCAGCTAAAGAAGCAGGTGCCAAAGAAGCTTTTATTGTCCGAGAGCCAATTTTAGCTGCTTTAGGCGCTGGGGTAGCTATTAATTCAGCTGGAGGTAATATGATTGTGAATATTGGAGGAGGAACTACTGAGATAGCAGTAATTTCTTTGGGCGGTATTGTGACTTGGGCTTCGGTGCGGGTGGCTGGCAATAAAATGGATGAAGCTATTACGGATTATATTAAAAAGAAATATAATTTAGCTATTGGGGAACGAACAGCTGAAACAGTTAAAATAGAAATTGGTAGTGCTTTAACTACGAAACAGAAAGAAGAGATGGAAATTAGGGGTTTGGATTTACGCGAAGGTTTACCTAAAAACATTGTAGTTAATTCTAATGAAATAGCAGAAGCTATTAGTGCTCCTTTAGGAGAGATCGTCAAGGCCATTAAGTCAGTCTTGGCTGAAACGCCGCCAGAATTAGCAGCCGATATTATGGAAAGAGGAATGGTGTTAGCTGGTGGAGGAGCTCTTTTGAAGAACATAGATGCGTTGTTCAGTAGGGTTACTGGCGTCAGTAGTTTTATTGCAGATGAATCTCTGTTTTGTGTAGCTAAGGGCACTGGGGTAATTTTAGATAATTTGGATTTATATAAACGCAGTATTACCACTTTTAAATAAGTATTTTAATAGCTCATTAAGTTGTTTATGTTTTTTGCCTCAGAATCACTTAAACATTTTTTACAGGAATCTTTAGTTCAAGAGAGCAATCTGCCACTAAGTTTATTATTTTGGGGCGAAGAGGGTATTGGAAAAATGACAGCAGCTAAATATTTAGCCGCTACAATTCTATGCCAAACTGATAAAAAGAAATGGGGTGGTTGCGCTAGATGTCGTTCTTGTCAGATGGTTAAAAATAATATTCATCCTGATTTGAAAATTATTCTAGGATTAAATGAGAGTATTAAAATAGAAGACATCAATGGCGAAGAAGGGATAATTAATTTTTTATCTTTTTATCCTCAATTATCTCCAGCTCGGATAGTTATTATGGATAATGCTGACCGAATGACCCTAGAGGCTCAAAATGCTTTCTTAAAAACATTAGAAGAACCTCCGTCTAAATCTCTTATTATACTAATTTCGGCTCAGCCGTTAAAATTATTACCAACAGTGCGTTCGCGCCTAATATCTCTTAGATTTCAACGAGCTTCTGGCAACAAAATAGCAAAATTTTTAGAAAAGGAGAAAAAAATACCTCAAGAACAAGCCACATCCTTAGCCAATCTTAGCCAAGGTAGAATAGGTTTAGCTTTGAGGTTGCTTGATGAAAATTATTTGAATTTAAGGCAGGAGGCAGTTAAAGATTTACAAAATTTATTAACCGATGATTTGTTAGCTAAATTTAATTATTTAGAACAGAATACAGCCGATAGAGAATTATTAAAAGAAAAAATAGTTATTTGGTTGGAGTTTCTAAACCAGCAGTTATTATTAGAAGAGGCAGCAAGGTCGGTGTCTTATAATAAAATAGAAAATTTAACAAAAGAGTTGCTGGTAGCTTATGATTTATTAAATAATACTAATATTAATCAAAGATTATTAATGGAAAATATATTTTTGACAGTCTAAAAGGTTAGCTTTTTCTAATAGGTGCAATAAAAATAATAAAAATCATAAATAAAATAAATAAAATAAATAAAAGTTCTTTATGCCAGAATTAATTATTAAAAAACTGGAAACCAATATTCAGGAATTAGTTCATTCTTTTGAAGAAGATCTTAAAGCTTTTAGGACAGCTAGGCCTTCGCCAGCGTTAATAGAAAATATTATCGTGGAAGCTTATGGAAGTGCCTCGCCTTTGAAACACTTAGCTTCTATTAGCATTCAGCCCCCTAATGCTTTAGTGGTAGAACCATGGGATAAAACTATAATTCCAGCTATAATTAAAGCCTTAGGATCATCACCTTTGGGCGTTAATCCTCAATCTGATGGTATTTCCGTAAAAATATATTTACCCCCATTAACGCACGAGCGAAAGCAGGAATTAATTAAATTCCTGAGTTCTAAAAAAGAGGAGTACAGGATTAAAGTTAGACAAATTAGAGAAGACAGTTTGGAAATGGTAAAAAACGCTTTTGATAAAAAAGAAATTTCCGAAGATGATAAGTTTAGATTAAAAGAAGAAATCCAGAAAAGAATAGATTCCAGTAATAAGAATTTAGATGAAATAGAAAAAAAGAAAGCAGACGAGATTATGAATAGCTAGGCTTAACGAGAGAAATGAGAGAGCTGAAATTACTGAAATTTAAGCAGTGTTTCTGCAAGATTAGTTGGCTGTTTTTTTATTATTTTTTTCAGTCTGTTATTGGTTATTTTGTTCACACTAAAAATTATGGTTATGGTTTTTTGGTTAATAAATTAAATAATAATTAAGTTATTTTTTTAAAATATTGGTATGGTTTTTTTTATTTATGCGATAATTGCTGTTAGTTTCTTGTTGGTTGTTCATGAATTTGGGCATTTTGTTTTGGCAAGATTATTCGGGGTTAAAGTAGAAGAATTCAGTATTGGTTTTCCTCCTCGTTTATGGTCTAAAGAAAAAAATGGCGTACTTTATTCTCTAAATGCTATTCCCTTTGGGGCTTATGTGAAAATTGCCGATATGGAAGAAAATAGTAACACCAAAGCAATAGCTCCAGATAGTTTTCAAGCCCAACCGCTTATTAATAAGATTTTAATTTTGTTAGGAGGTCCTTTGTTTAATATTTTACTGGCAGCGATAATTTTTTTCTTTTTATTTTGGTTAGGAGTCCTGCCCCCGAATATGTTTGGCAATAATTTTATTTTTTCAACAGAAATGAATTTTGGTGAAGCTATAATAACTACCGTCCGTTTTATTAATTTTATTAGCGTTGAATTTGTGAAAGGATTAGGACAATTGTTTATAAATATTTTTACTAAAGGTAACATCAATGATATTATGGGTCCAGTTGGTATTACTGCTTTAACGGCGCAAGGATTTAAACAAGACGCTGGTGTAGGTTTTGCCATCTTAGGTTTAATGACCTATAGCTTAGGTGTTTGTAACTGTTTTCCCATTCCAGCTTTAGATGGCGGTAGAATTTTATTTTTATTAATTGAAGCAATAAGAAAAAAATCAATGGATAAAAAAACCGAGGCTTTAATAACGGGAATATGTTTGGCTATTTTATTTATTTTTATGATCGTGGTCACTATTAAAGATATTAATTTTTTCTTTATTAAAAAACCCTTCGGTTAAAATAAAAATGTTTAAAATTTAACAAGTAATTATATTATTTATGAAATTATCAGAACTCCATTTAAAAACTTTAAGAGAAGCGCCTAAGGACGAAGTGTCTCAAAGCACTATTTTATTATTAAGAGCCAGATTTATAGAAAAATTAGGGGCTGGTGTTTATAATTATTTACCTTTTGGTTTGAGAACTTTAAATAAAATTTCTAATATTATTCGGGAGGAAATGGAAAAAATAGGAGCTTTTGAGGTCTTAATGGCTAGTTTGCACCCTCGGCAAAAATGGGAGATTACTCAGAGGTGGGGAAGTTTTGATGCTTTGTTTAAAGTACAATCTCGCAGCGAGCAAGAGTTTGCCTTAGGTCCTACTCATGAAGAAATAATTACACCTCTGGCTGCGAATTTTATCAGTTCTTACAAAGATTTACCGTTATATCTTTTTCAAATTCAGACTAAATTTAGAGATGAGCCTCGTCCCAAATCAGGCATTCTTCGGGGGCGAGAGTTCTTAATGAAAGATTTATATAGTTTTCATGCCAGCGCAGAAGATTTAGCGGTTTTTTACGAAAAAATGAAAAAGGTTTATGTAAGGATTTTTAAGAGGTTAGGTTTACGTGTTTTAATCACTGAAGGGTCTGGAGGAACTTTTTCAGCCGGGTATTCTCATGAGTTTCAAACTCCAGTTACCAGCGGGGAGGATACAGTATTGGTGTGCCCTCAATGTTCTTTTGCTAGAAATCAAGAAGTGGCGGTAAAAATAGTTAATTGTCCTCGTTGCGGAGCACCATTGGAGGAAATTAAATGTGCTGAAGTGGGAAATATTTTTCAATTAGGCCATAAATATTCTCAACCATTTGATTTAGTTTTTATAGATAAAGATGGTGAAAAAAAATGGGTAGAAATGGGTTGTTATGGTATAGGGGTTAGTCGTCTTCTAGGAGTAATTGGTGAAGTCTATCACGACGAATTTGGTTTTACTTGGCCTTTAGCTGTTGCCCCGTTTAAATATCAGTTAATTACTTTAACTAGCGGCAATCCTAGTATTAATAAAAAAATTAAAAAAACAGCTGAAGATCTTTATCGCGCTTTGCTTAAAAATAATGAAGAAGTGCTATATGATGATAGAGATATTTCGGCTGGTGAGAAGTTTAAAGATGCAGATTTAATAGGTGCGCCGTGGCGATTAGTTGTTAGCGAAAAGGCGTTAAATCAAGGGGCTCTAGAATTAAAAAAAAGAAATAAAAAAACCAGTCAGTTGATAAAGCTTAAAAAATTTGTTAAAATACTTTCATCTAAAAAGGATAATGGTTAACTCCTTTTAAAGTTATTTTATATTTTATGAAGTTTCCTTTTAATTTGAGTAATCTTTTTAATTATGAGGTGGGGATAGATTTAGGTACTACTAAAACTATTGTTTATGTCAAAGATAAGGGCATTGTTTTATCACAGCCAACAGTAGTAGCTATTAACAATAAAACTAACCAAATTATAGCTATTGGCGAAGAAGCCTATGAAATGTTAGGGAAAACTCCTCCTCATATTTCAGCGATTAAACCTTTAACCAGTGGGGTGATTTCTGATTTTGAAGTGGCTGAAAAACTTCTGAGGCATTTGTTAGATCAGGTTAAGCAGAAAGGGGGAATTTTTAGTGTTGTCAATTGGCCGCGATTAGTTATTAGTGTTCCTATTGGTGGGACTGAAGTAGAAAAACGGGCAGTAGAAGATGCAGCTAAGAATGCTGGCGCCAGAGATGTCTATCTTTTAGAAGAGCCTATGGCGGTAGCTTTAGGCGCTCGCTGGCCGGTACAAGGATCACAGGGTATCCTAGTGACAGATATTGGTGGAGGTACTACTGAGGTAGCGGTAATTGCTTTAGGGGGTGTAGTTGTTTCTAAAAGTATTAGAGTTGCCGGAAATAAATTAAACGAAGATATTATTTATTATATCCGTGATAAATATAAATTAGTAATTGGAGAACAGACAGCCGAAATGCTAAAAATTAAAATAGGTTCGGCTATTGATTTAGGTACTGATCAAGATCTGAAAATAAAAGGACGCGATTTAACCAATGGTTTACCCAAAGAGATTAAAGTGAAAGAGCCTGATATCCGCGAAGCTATTACTCCTTCTTTATATAAAATAGTTGATACTATTCGTTCTACTGTAGAAATTACACCGCCTGAATTAATGGGTGACGTTATGAATGAGGGGTTGTTGTTATCTGGGGGAACAAGTTTATTACGGGGTTTAGATAAATTTATTACCGAGAATGTGGGGTTAAATGTTAGGGTAGCCGAAGAACCGCCCTTGGCCGTTATTAGAGGAATCGCTAATGTTTTAGAGGATTTAGAAAGCAATAAACTATTGCTTACCACTATTTCCCGCTAGAATTTGATGCCAGTTTCCAGTTTGAGGAAATGATAATTAAGGAGAGCAATAAATATGAAAAAACAGAATACTCTTTTTACGATATTGTCAGTCCTTGGTATAATAGTGGTAATTTTTTTATTAATGAAAATTTACCTTAACTATCAATTTGTTATTAGTGGGTCAACTTTAAGTTTTTTACAAATATTTTCTTCCAATATTAATTCTTCTTTACAATCATTAGGCTTTTGGTTTAGAGATCTATGGCATTTTAATTCGATACGAAATCAAAACTTCCAATTAGTTGCAGAAAAATTAGAATTAATTAATCAAATTCACCAACTGCTTCCTTTGAAGGAAGAAAATGAAACTTTGCGGAACGCTTTAAAAATGCAGCAGGAAAAATCTTGGCGATTCACTATGGCTAAAATTATTTTTATTGATCCAACTAGCTTAAGTGGTTATTTCTGGTTAGATAAAGGAGCAGGAGATGGTTTAAAGGAAGGCATGAATCTTATTGATAAAAATGGAATTTTGGTTGGAAAATTGGTTAAATGTTTGGAGAATTATTGCCAAGGAGAATTTGCTCTTAGTTCTGGAATTAAAATCGGGGTCAAGGATTTGCGTTCCAACGTTTTAGCGATTTTGGATAAAGATAATCAAGGCAATTTTAGATTGAAGCTTTTACCTCCCTTAGCTGATATCAAAGACGGGGATGTGTTAGTAACCTCCGTAGAAAATAGCGATTTTATCGGTGGTTTATTAGTAGGGCAGCTCAAAGAAATTAAATCTTCCCCTAATGTTGAATTAGAAAAAAGATTTATTGTTAAACCTTTCTTAAATCAAAAACAATTTTCTGAAGTATTGGTAATTACTGATTTTATCCCTTAATTTGGAATAATAATAGTTAATAAAAAATTTCATTTTTGAACAATGAAACCTAATTCTTATTCTGATCTTCATTTTTCTTATCTATCTTATTGGGTAAATTTTGCCATTTTTTGTTTATTGCTCTGGTGTCAATTATATTTTTTTTCGTTTGCTTTCGATTTTTTTTTAGCTATTGTATTAATTTTTTTAATTTTTACTTTTTTTACTTTTTCTCCCGGATATACATTTTTTTTATTTTTATTAACAGCTATCATTTTTGATAGTTTAACTCCGTATTATTTAGGTTTATGGACTTTGACGATGCTTTTAATAATATTTTTATTGTGTAGGTATTTAGATAAGCAGTCTCGATATTCTCAAGTGTTGATTGGCGAAATAGTAATATTAATATTTTTCTCTGGTTTATTTTTTATTATGTTTTTTCTAAGACATCAGCCTTTAAATTTATGGTCGTTTCTAATTTCGTATTTAACAAGCGCTTTGCTCTTGGCTGGCATTTGGGTAATTAGCGCCAAGTTTAATTAATCAGAAAACCAATTTAGCCAAAAGAGCTCTTAATGTCTACATAGCAGTATGATTAAAAAACCTTATAAATTAAAAAAAACCGATTATTTTTTGCACCCAGAGGAAGTTCTGTTAGAAAAAGATGATAAAGTTGGTTTAAATTCAGCTTCTCGTTTAGAGTGGCCTATTGAGAGGAAATTATTCATAATATTGAAAAGTTTAGTGGTGGTCTTAATGGGAATTTTATTAGGAATGACGTTATATTTACAAATTTTCAAGTCATCATACTATATCACCCAAGCTAAAAATAATTATTTGCGTTCCTATACCATTAATGCCCCTCGAGGAATTATTTATGATCGTTATGGAGAACCTTTAGTGTTAAATTCCTCTTCTTATAGCTTAGTCATGATGCCTTTAGATTTGCCTCGTTTAGAATCTGACAGGATTAAATTAAGCAGGGAAATAGCGCAAGTTTTAAATTTAGATGCCGAAGAAATTAAAAATTTAGTAGCTAATACAGATTTATTATCAATTGAGCCGGTTTTAATTAAATCAAACTTAGAATTAGAAGAAGTTAGAAAATTAGAAACTAGTTTTGTTAATACCCCGGGTTTTTTGGTAATAGAAGATACTAGTCGTTATTATCCTTTTAAGGAGGCTTTTAGCCATGTGGTTGGTTATGTCGGGAAATTGAGTCAATCAGAATTACAAAAATACCCTGATTATCCTTTGACCTCATCAGTTGGTAAAACCGGTTTAGAGTTATTTTATGAGGATAAATTGCATGGCCAACCGGGACAAAAGATAGTAGAAACTAATGCTACCTACACTGTCATAAAAGATTTAGGCCAAGAAGATCCAGTTAAAGGTAATGATTTGATTACTACTTTAGATTCAGAACTGCAATTGGTGCTTTTCAATTCTTTAAAAAATCAAATAAGAGATTTAAAAATTAATGGTGGGGCAGCGATTGCTTTAAACCCTAAAACCGGTGAAGTTTTAGCCTTAATTAGTCAACCCTCGTTTGATCCTAATATAATGACTAAGGGTTCTCCAGCGGCTACTATTAATAAATATTTAACCAGTTCTCAGCATCCTTTGTTTAATAGAGCGGTAGCTGGATTTTATCCCCCGGGTTCTTTAATTAAGCCTTTAGTAGGACTAGCTGCTTTAGAGGAAAAAATTGTTAGTCCGGAATTTAAATTATATGATGAAGGGAAGATTGTGATAGTAAGTCCTTACAATAAAAATGAGAAATATACTTTTTCTGATTGGCAACCTCATGGTTGGGTGGATATGAGGGAAGCTATTGCTCAATCGTGTAATGTGTATTTTTGGACTGTGGGAGGTGGGTATGGGAATATTAGCGGTTTAGGCTGGCAAAAACTTTATAAGTGGTGGCAAATTTTCGGTTTAGACAAAAAAACAGGGATAGATTTAGTTGAAGAAATTAATCCTCCTTTGCCTAGCCCTCAATGGTTAGCTAAAACTAGGCCTCAGGACCCAACTTGGAGGGTGGGAGATACTTATAATGTTTCTACCGGTGAAGGGGGGTTGGTATTGACTCCTATTCAATTAGTAAATTATGTAGCGGGAATAGCTAATAATGGAGTTATAAGGCAGCCTCATTTAGTCAATAAAATTCAAGGAGTTGATGGTAAAATTGAATCTGTCAGGCCTTTTAAAGTTTCCTCTGTTTTACCGGTAAAGCCAGAAAATATCAAGGTTATTCAAGAAGGAATGCGGGGGGTAGTCACTTACGGGACTGCTAGCGTCTTAAAAGATTTACCTTTAGAGGCAGCTGGCAAAAGCGGTTCTCCTCAAAGAAAAGTTAATGGTCAGAATGTTTATGAAGGGTTGTTTGCTATTTATGCCCCGTATAATGATCCAGAAATTTTACTTTTAGTGGTTTTAGAAAAACCCCCTAATGGCGCTAGCGATACTTTGCCTACTATCAGGGAAGTCATTAATTGGTATCAGAAAAATCGTTTAGGTAAAACTGAGGAAGAAATTAAAAACTTGATTCAACATAACAAGTTAAAACAAAGCCAGAAAGAAACTATTCCGACTTTTATCAGTCCTTCTACCACTATATTGGATTTGGCTAAAGCTAGTTCAACTACTACAACTTTAATAAATAAAAATAACAATTAAGTCGATTTATTTCACCATGAATACAAAAATTAATAAAAAGTCAAAATTTTGTCATAAACAATAAAACTAAAATCTAAATATCATTAATTATGATTCAATATATTTCACAGGAAGCTTACGAAGCTTTAAAAAAAGAATTAACTGAGTTAAAAACAACGAAAAGAAAAGAAATTACTCAGCGGCTGCACGAAGCTAAAGAGTTAGGAGATTTGTCAGAAAACTCTGCTTATCAGGAGGCTAAAGAGGCTCAGAATGCTTTAGAGTTAAGAATAGCAAAACTGGAAGAATTGCTAAAAAATGTTAATATTATTTCCCATAAAACTAGTTATGGAGTAGTTGAGATTGGATCTCAAATTACTGTAGGGGTGGGACCAAATTTTAAAGATAAAAAAGTATTTACTCTCACTGGTTCTCATGAAGCTAATCCTTTGGAGGGGAAAATTTCCAATGTTTCACCATTAGGGCAAGCTTTTCTTCATCGCAAGAAAGGCGAGATAGTTGAAGTGCAAACCCCCCGAGGTGTAGTAAAATATAAAATTCTGGATATTGTTTAAGGAGAAATTTATTGGTTGCCGCCAGAATTGTTAATAAAACGATTTTGGATTTTACGGTAATAAGATTAGTTTGACTAAAAAGTAATTTTTCTTTGCATTTTGGGTTGGAATAAGGTAAAATAAAACAAGAATAAAGAAAAAACAACAGAACAAGAAAAAAGAACAACTTAGAAATAGGTTAAAAGAACTCTAAATTTTAAAAGATTTTTATGTTAGAAGATATTATTAAGGAGAGGATAAAAAAAGTAAGTGAATTAAGAAAAAGAGGAATTGATCCTTATCCTTTAACTGCTTCAAGGCAGTATCCTATAGAATTTGCGCTGCAAAAATTGAATGCTTGGCTGCGAGCTAAGAAAAAAGTGGTTGTGGCTGGAAGAATTAAGGCAATTCGAGGGCATGGCGCTTTAATTTTTGCTGACCTCAGCGATCAGAATAGCCAGATACAAATTATCTTAAAAGCAGATATTTTAGGTAAAGAGAAAATAAAATTTTTTGAAGATTTTATTGATTTGGGTGATTTTATTGAGGTTGCTGGAAAATTTTACCTAACTCAAAAAAAAGAGAAAAGTGTTTTAGTTTCTAATTTTAAAATACTGGCCAAGAGTTTAAGGCCTCTGCCTAAATCTTGGTATGGTTTAGAAAATATAGAAGAAAGATATCGGAAACGATATTTAGATTTACTCGTAAACCAAGAAGTAAAACAGAGGTTTGTCGTTCGTTCCAAAATTATTTCTTTAATCAGGGATTATTTGAATCGCGAGGGTTTTTTAGAGGTAGAGACACCAATTTTACAGACCTTATATGGAGGGGCTAATGCTAAACCATTTATTACTCATCTGGACAATTTAGATCTGACCCTTTATTTAAGGATTGCGCCGGAGCTTTATTTAAAAAGATTAATTGTTGGCGGTTTTGAAAAAATTTATGAATTAGGCCGTAATTTTCGCAATGAAGGTTTAGACAGAGAACATAATCCTGAATTTACAATGTTAGAATTATACGAAGCTTATAAAACTCGCGACGATCTTATGAAATTAATTTCAGACTTAATTCTCTATGTCGTTAAAAATTTAAAAAACGAGATTAACGTTAAATTTTCTAGTAAAAAACGATGGCCGGTTATTGATTATGAGGAATTATTAAAAAAACATACAGGGTTGGCCTTAACTGATGATAAAACAAAGTGGTTGACTAAGAGTCGGGATTTTCAAATTGCTGCTAATCAAAATGATTCTGTGGCTAAAATTAGCGAACTTATTTTCAAAAAGATAAGAAGCCAAATAATAGAACCGACTTTTGTAATCAATCAGCCGGTAGAAATTTCACCTTTAGCCAAAACTTGCCCCAAGGATCCTCTTAAAGCTCATAGGTTTCAATTAATTGTAGGCGGCTGGGAAATTGTCAATGGGTTTTCAGAATTAAATGATCCTTTAGAGCAGCGGAAACGATTTGATTGGCAGCAAGAAATGAGGGTTAAAGGTGATTTAGAAGCCCATCCTCAGGATAAAGATTTTTTGGAGGCCTTAGAATACGGCTTACCTCCGACTGCTGGTTTAGGGGTGGGGATAGATAGATTGGTGGCTGTTTTAACGGGCGCTCCTTCCTTAAACGAGGTTATTTTATTTCCCTTTATGAAACCTTTAAATTAATTTTTAAGTATGTTAGATATAAAATATATTAGAGAAAACCCTCAAAAGGTTAAATTGGCTATAGCCTCCAAGGGGGTTGATGAAAATTTAGTAGATGCCGTTTTAGCTTTGGACGAAAAAAAACGGCAGATTTTATTAGAAATAGAAACCATACGGGCCAAAAAGAATCAAGCTGAAAAAAAGATTCTGGAAGAGCCGGAGGAAATTAAGAAAAAAGCTATTATTGGAGCCTTAAAAGAAGTTAAAGAATTTTTGGATAAAAAAGAGGAAGAGCTTAAAAAAATCATACTTGAGTATGAAAAAACTTTAGGCCTACTTCCTAATTTACCTCAGCCCGATGTACCTTTAGGTCAAGACGAAAATGACAATGTGGTAGTTAAAACTATAGCTCCAAAATCAAAATTTTCCTTTATTCCTCAAGATTATCTTACTTTAGCCGAAAAATTAGATCTCATTGACGTAGCAAGGGCGGCTAAAACTTCTGGCTCGCGTTTTGGAATTTTAAAAAGAGAGGCTGCAATTTTGGAAGTGGCGTTGGTTAGTTATGTCTTTAATAAATTGTTAAAGAAAGGATTTATTCCTGTAATTCCTCCGGCTCTGATTAAAAAAGATATTTTTTGGGGGACTGGTTATTCAGAACGCAATCCTCAAGAAACTTATTATATTCCAACCGATGATCTTTATTTAATAGGAACTGCTGAACATGTAATGATAGGAATGTATTATAACGAAATTTTAAAAGAAACAGATTTGCCTTTAAGGTTTGTTGGTTGGTCTTCTTGTTTTCGTAGGGAGGCTGGTTCTTATGGTCAGGATACCAAAGGTATTATGCGTGTTCATCAATTTGATAAAGTAGAGATGGTATCTTTTACCACTGCGGAGCAATCTGACGCAGAGCATAAATTCTTACTTTCTCTGGAGGAGGAAATAATGCAAGATTTTAAGTTGCCTTACGAAGTCCGCTTAATTTGTACTGGTGATTTAAGTCAGCCGGCGGCTAAAAGTTTTGATATTTATACTTTCTTGCCCGGTCAGAATCAAGGCGCTGGGGAGTATCGGGAAACGCATTCTTGTTCTAATTGCACCGATTATCAAGCCAGACGGTTAAATATCAAAGTTAAAAGAGGCAATAAGACAGAATTTGTGCATACGTTAAATGGTACGGCTATAGCTATTGGCCGCTTTTTGATCGCTTTAATAGAAAATTATCAAACCAAAGAAGGTTACATTAAAGTACCGCCAATTTTATGGAAATACACTCACGGTCTTAAAATAATTAAGTAAATTAAGTTAATTGATTTGTGTATTTATTAGTGGTTATTCATTTTATGTTATTTATTTTCTTCTAAAGTTATTTTTAATTCCTTTTAAAATGAACATTGTTTAATGAAGGTAAATTTAATTACAGAAAATTTAAAAGAATCGTGGGATGACTTGGCTGGCAATTCGGTTAGCGGTTCTTTTTTACAATCTTTTACTTGGGGGGATTTTAAAAAAAATCTTGGTAAAAAAGTTTGGCGTTTGGCAGTAGTAACGGATTCTAATTTTTTGGATAAACCCTGCTCTTTCTTAGCTATCTCTCAGGTTGTTGAGGAAGTTTTATTCTTAAATTTTAATTATCTTTATGTGCCTTATGGCCCAATATTTCAATCGAATTTAGATGAGGCGAGTAAAAAAGAGGTTTTTACTTTATTAAAACAGGAATTAAAAAAAATAGCTTCTCAGGAAAAAAGCATTTTTGTCAGGATTGAACCTAAAGAAAGTTTGAACTTTGATCAAGATTTAAAGTATTTTAAGGACACGAGTCTGCAGCCTCTACGTACTTTATTTGTGGATTTAAAGCCGTCAATTTCTGAGATAATGGCGTCGTTTAGGAAAGAGACCAGATACGATATTAGATTGGCGGAAAAAAATCAGATAGAAATTAGAAAAGGCAAGCCAGACGATCTAATGATCTTTATTAATCTCTTAAGAGAAACCGCGCAGCAACATAAATTTAACATTTATTCGGAAAATTATTATGTTAGTTTATACCACACTCTAATTTCTCAGAACATGATGGAATTTTTAATAGCTGAAAAAGATAAGCAAATACTAGGCGGGTTAATGGGCGTAGTTTTTAAAAAAACAGCTGTATATTTATTTGGGGCTACGGCTTCAACTTTTAAAAATTTAGGTGTGTCTTATTTGCTCTTATGGAGTTTTATCAAAATAGCTAAAGAGCAAGGTTGTCAGGCCTTGGATCTTTGGGGTGTTGGACCAGAAAATGACAGCTCGCACCCTTGGTCTGGTTTTACTAAATTCAAGCGAGGTTTTGCAACCAAAACAGCTTTTACTGTTTATCCGGGTTCTTATTTTTTAGTCACTCGGCCTTTAATGTTTCAGTTATATCTTTGGCAAAAAAGCGTGAGGCGGAAAAGAATATAAAAACATTTAACAAGGTAGAAAGAGTTTAAAAATAAACATAATAATAGTTACGGTTTGAGTAATCGTGATATTTGGGATTTAAGTTGTAGATTAATAATATGCCTAAAAGAGAAAGATTAATTTTAGCTAGAAAGCGTAAAGTAAGAAATTTTTTTCTGTTGTTTTTAGTATTAGCTGGTTTAATCGCTAGCGGGTGGTTACTTTTTTTTAGTCCTTATTTAGATATAGATGAAGTTATCGTTACGCCCGGTAGTTTAGATTACCTAAAAGAGGGAGTAGATCTTTATTTTAGAAATAAATTTGAGCATTGGGTTCCAGTTATTAAGGTTTCTAATACCAATTATTTGTCTTCTCTTATTTCTTCTGTGTTGTCTCAGATAAATCATCGCCGTTTAATTTTATTTTCTAATAGCCAGCTCAAAGCTGATTTATTAAAAAATTATCCAGTTATTAAAGATATTTCTTTTCGCGTAGATGTAAAAAATGGGGTATTGCAAATATTTCCCATTTCTAGAATTGCTGCTTATCTTTATTGCGAAGCCGATTCTTTATGTTATTTGGTTGATCAAGACGGTGTTGTCTTTAAAGTGGCTAATAATGTCAATGAGGTGAATCAAATACCATCAGATACATTTTTGGAAAAAAATGAACCAGAGGCGTTGGAGTGGATCACCCCTGATTTAGAGCAAGTCGTAAGCCAAGCAGATGTTGTTTCTACTACCACCTCATTTTCTCGTAATCAGCCGACAATAAATTTAGAAACTATGAGTGATCTGGTGCCTCTGAAAAAAATTACCTCTAATTTTTCTAATTCTCCTCAATTAGGGCAAAACTTAATTCCTAAAAATGTAATGGCTGAAATAAGTATGATTTATGATTTAACTTCAGCTACCACTTCACCATTTCAGGTTTCAGAAGTAGAAATTGCTTTTCCTTTGGCTGCCAAGGCCGGGCTTTTAAATATAAAAACTGCGAATGGTTTTGTGATAAAAATTGATAGTTCTCAAAACTTCAGAGATATTTATGAGGTGATTAGGGTATTGAAAGAAGAAAAATTAGGGGAGAAAATAAATAATTTAGAATATTTAGATTGTCGTTTTCTGCCTAAATTATATTATCGCTTTAAATAATGGCTTAAATTGCAATTTTGTGATATAATGCTAGTAAATTAAACTTTTCAAGTTATGCCTAATAAAAATTCTTTGGATGTTATTAAAATCAGGGAAAAAGTTCAAGACAAAAAAGAGCAATTATTAAAAATTGGAGAAAAAGTGCCTTCTGATAAGGAGTTATTAAGGGAGGTAGTAGGCGAAATAATAGAAGAATCTTGGGGACAAATGCCTTTACCCCCCAAGGTCAAACAAGAAGAAAGAGTTGTTTCTCCTACCCCGCCTCCGCCCCCGTCTTCAAGCGTTACTCAGGAAGATGCCGAGAGAAAAATAAAAGAGTTAGTTGATCTAGCCCTAAAAGAAGGAATTTCCAAAGCTGTATCTTTGCTTCGTAAAACCGGCAATAGTTTTTTATTAGATAAATTTCATGATGAATTAACTTTTCGGTTAGAAAATCAAAAGTTAGAAAAAAATTAGAAAAATAAGGATAATTTTTATGTTAATGCTTTTTTATTATCTTGTAGGAGTAGCTTTAAGCGGCGTCTTTATTTATTGGGTGACGCGCAACCTGCACGCTGCAGCGTTAAAGCAAAGTTTGAATTATCGTCTTTTTTTAGTCAAAGTTCCTCGTGATTTTGTTTCTGAAGATCAGCAAAAACAATATCCGAATTATAGCGCCTTTGTGTCGGCTTTTGAACAATTGTTAGAACATTTAAGTCGCTATCAAAAAGAAATCATTTTTGAGCTGGCTGTGCCGTCTGATACTTTAGAAATTAGTTTCTATTTTGCTTGTCATAAACAAGACATTGATTTTTTGAATCAATTAGTCGTAGCGTATTTTCCTTTTAGTCAAATAGAAATTCAGCCTAAAGATTTTACTGTTTTTACTCCTTTAAGTTTTACCAGCGCCGCTAAATTGCGACTTAAAGAAAATTTTGCGTTTCCTATTAAAACTTTTAAATCTTTTAATGATGATCCTTTAGCCGCCATAATAAATGCCTTTAGCAAATTATCCAAAACAGAGGAAGGGGCGATTTTCCAGCTCATTGTGAAGCCGGCAGATAAACGTTCGGTAGAAAGAGTGAAAAGTATTAGGCAAAATATTGTAGCCGGGAAAAGTGCTAAAGAAGCTATAGCTAATCCTAAGTCAGTGGCGAAAGAAGCGTTAAAAAAGAGTTTTGAATTAGGTTTTAGCAGCGATAAAGATAAAGATAAGAAATTGTCCGAACCCTCATTGTCTAAACTAGATGAAACTTTAGTTAAATTGATGGAGGAAAAAATTCAATATCCGCTTTTTCAGGTTACTGGCCGTCTTGTGGCTACGGCTGAACACCAAGAGCGAGCTGATAATATTTTAGCTCAATTAATGGAGCCATTTTCTTCTTGTTCTCAGCCTTTAGGGAATCGATTTGACGTAATTAAACTAAAATCTCAGAAAGAAATTAAAAAATTAGCTTATGGTTGTTCTTTTCGTCTTTTTTCTTCGGCGGATAAAATGATTTTAAATAGCGCGGAAATTGCCACTGTGTTTCATTTTCCCCATCCCTTTATTGCCAACCCTAGAATAAAATGGTTGAAAGCGCGTAGCGCTTTACCTCCTTTGGATTTACCTAATGTTGGCACTGTTTTGGGGAGAAGCGATATTTCTCCTAATCATGAAGAAATTAAAATTTTAGACAATGATAGACGGCGGCATATTTATGTAGTTGGTCAAACTGGCACTGGTAAATCAACTTTGTTGAAGCAAATGATAGTTTCCGATATTGCGGCTGGCAAGGGAGTGTGTTTTATTGATCCTCATGGAGATACGGCGGAAGAAATTTTAGGTTATATTCCTGAGTCGCGTTTTGAAGAAGTTATTTATTTTAATCCGGGAAATTTTAAAAGATCTTTTGGTTTGAATATGTTAGATTGGGATCCTCGTTTTCCTTTTCAAAAAACTTTTGTTGTCAATGAATTATTAGAAATTCTTGATAAATTATATGACTTAAAAACAGTAGGCGGTCCTATTTTTGAACAATATTTTAGAAATTCTTTACTGTTATTATTAGATGATAGGTCGGAAATTCATACTTTAATTGATGTGCCGCGTGTTCTAACTAATCCTAATTATAGGCGTCAATTATTAGATAGAAGCGATAATCCTTTGGTTAAGGAATTTTGGGTGCAAGAGGCGGAAAAGGCTGGTGGGGATTTAGCGTTAGCTAATGTGGCTCCGTATATTAATTCTAAGTTAAGCCCTTTTTTGGCTAATGATTTAGTGCGTCCTATTATTGGACAAATTCATTCTTCTATAGATTTTCGGGAGATTTTGGATACCGGCAAAATTTTTATCGTCAATCTTTCCAAAGGTTTGTTGGGTGATATCAACAGTTATCTTTTGGGCATGATTGTGGTAGGCAAATTGATGATGGCTGCTTTTTCCAGAGTAGATATGCCTGAAGAAGAGAGGAAAGATTATTATCTTTTTATTGATGAGTTTCAAAATGTGACTACTGACACTATAGCTACTATTTTTTCAGAAGCCCGAAAATATCATCTTAGTTTAACTGTGGCTAATCAGTATCTAGCCCAATTAAAAGAGCCGATTCTAAAATCAGTTTTTGGCAATGTGGGAACTTTAATTTCTTTTCGTGTTGGCCGCGATGATGCTGAGGTTTTAGCGCGCTATATGGCGCCAGTGTTTAATGTTTATGATTTGATGAATCTGGATAACTTCCATGCCTATATTAGATTGCTTATTGGCAATCAAGTAACTCGGCCTTTTAGTTTGGTAACTGTTAAATTGCCTCCGCCCAATCAGGAAGCAATTCATTATCTACAAGAAATATCAGCTATTAAATACGGTAGAGATAGAGAAGAAGTAGAGCAGGAAATAAAAACGAGGTATCAATAAAAAATTAATAAAATAAAAAGGGGGGTATCTTACTGATACCCCGTGATTTGCGGGTCGTTAAAAAAAATTTTCTACAGCTTTAGCAAGTCTAGAAATAGAAGGAGCAGAGATAAGAGTTCCCTCCATTCTTTTGACCGGATAAATTATGACAAAAAAATTTGGAATGGGGAATGTTTCTGTCTCATAAGTCAACCCTACACTGAACTTGCTGATGAGGCCGCTTTTTAATTTCTGCTCTAATAATTCTGTTATAATTTTTCCATTTTCATTAAAATCGCTATTGCCGTTGTTATTGTTATTGCCATTTATAAATGCAAACACCTACACCTCCTTGTATTTTTTTCAAGATTCTGTCTTTCCTCAGTTCGCCTTACAGTGAATTGAGGAAAGGAAATCTATAAATTAGATTTCTGCGTTACAGAATATCAAATTTTTATTAATCTGTCAACCTTATTTTTCTCCGGCAGGTTAGAGGTGGTCTGAAACCCTATGGTGTTTTTAATTGTTTAATTATTTTGACGTTCACTTAGTTCGGGTCTTGAGTTTATTAGGTTGATTGATTAATCGGAAAATAGGGAAGTCGGGTAGATTCTATTGTTTAATTCGCCTTAGAGCAACTGTAACACTTGAGTGGTTTTTACGTCTATATTAGTGAAGAACTGAGTATGAATTAAATATGAACTAAATATAATTAAAATGACCGACGAAGAATTAAAGCAACAATCAGTAAAGTTAAAACAAATAAAACCCAATAAAGTTTGGGCTGATTTACTTTTGAAAAATGTTATGACTCAAGTTGCTAAGAAAGAAGTTCAGAGTTTGGCTTCAAAACCTAAAGTGGCGCCTGCCAGTGCTTCTTATCTTTTTTCTCGTTACAGAATAGCTTTGACTGCTTTGGGGTTGCTATTAATTTTTGGGGCGAGTATGACTGTTGCTCAAAATTCTTTACCCGGCAGCGCCTTTTATCCTTTAAAGCTTTTGAGTCAAGATTTAAAAGTTGCCCTAGCTCCTGAACCAGCTAAGAGTTTGGTTAAATTAACCACAGTAGAGGAACGAGTGAAAGATTTAGCCCAGACCGAAGATAGAGAAGAAGTTGTTCAAAAGATTGCTCAAGGCGTGAAAGAGGATTTACAAAATATACCAGCTGATGTTCAAAAAAATAAAGACAAAACTGCAGTCCTAGATATTTCTAAAAAAGTTCAAGAGAAAAATGAAGAATTGCAGAAAGTTATTACTGAAAGTAATTTACAGCCAATCATTAAAGAAGATTTACAAAATACTTTAGCTGAAACTCAAGATAAAATTTTAGCTTTAATTACTGAAACTACCAATGCGATTTCCAGTTGTCCGGAATATTTGACAACTAATTTAGAAAAAATTTCCAGTTATTTTCAGAATAGTGAAGTTTTAGCTAATTGGTCTGTTGACGAAGTGACTCAGGTTAGAATTTTATTAGGAGAAGTAGATAAAAATCTGAAAGCCTCCAATTGCTTAGAAGCGATGGCTAAGATAGAAAGTATTAACCAACTTTTGCAAATCCATTCTTGGGAAACGTCTAATTAACTTTTTATACCTAAAAAGTTTTAGACGGCTTAGGGGGGTCGAAATATTTCCCGGCATTTCCTAAAGAATTTGGATTGTTTCTACTAAATTTATTTAGTAGAAAAAACAGCTCTGCTTTTATCTCTTTAACCTTAAGGGAGGAGATAAACTTGGTCGATGGGCTTGCTTTCTTATCTTTTTAAAAAGATAAGAAAAAATAAAAATAAATTTAACTTAAATAAAATAAATGTCTAAAAAAATTCTTGCTCTAGCTTTAGCCGGCTTGTTTGCTTTTTCTTTTACCGCTAAAGCTGTTACCGTAGAAGAGCTTCAAGCTCAAATTCAGGCCTTATTGGCTCAGATTACTGCTCTACAGGCTCAGCTTGGAGGAGCTACTACAGGAGGCGTTTGCTTTAATGTGGATTTGAAGTACGGAATGACTTCTGACGAAGTTAAGAAACTTCAAACTCAGTTGAAGCTTGACCCAACTGTATATCCAGAAGGTTTAGTGACTGGTTATTTTGGTCCTTTGACTTTGAAAGCTGTCAAAGCTTTTCAGACCAAATACGGCATTACTCCTGTGTCTGGTTTTGTAGGTCCTTTGACCAGAGCTAAATTAAATGCTTTGTATTGCACCCCAGTTACTCCTACCACCACTGCCGCTGGCGTTACCACTACTACTACAACCATAGTGGCTGCTACAGAAGGAACTTTGACTGTCACCCAAAATCCTTTACCTAGCAGTGGCACAGTCACTGTTTATGGCGGGGATGTTCAGAAAGAGGTGTCTGCTTACAAAATAAAAGCTACCAATTCTGATGTTAGGGTTAAAAGATTAATGCTTCAGTTTGGTTTGACTAGTGATTTTCCTTGGAGAGATTTATCTGCCATTTCTCTTTGGGATGGCTCTACTTTGCTTAAGGAAATTCCAGCTACTTCTGCTAATTTTAACGAAGATGAGTTTGCCAAAAAGTATACTATGACTTTTGATGGTCTAGATGTTTTAGTAGCCAAAGATACTGAAAAGGTGATTTCAGTTAAAGTTACCGCAGTTTCGGTTCCTCAATACAAAGGCAATATCACCTTAATTATTCCGGCTTTAGGTGTGAGGGGAGTAGATACTGCTGGTTTGAGTATTTACGCACCTAGTACAGCTTTAACAGCCCATACTTTTGCTACTGCTGCTGCTCAAGCTCCTAGTATTAGCGTGACAGCTGCTGTGGATAATCCTCAAACAGGCAATGCTATTGCTGATGTGAATAATATCAGCCGGGTAGATTTGTTAAAACTAGCTGTGAAGTTAGATAATATCAGTATGACTTGGAAAGGCGGTCAAGTACAAGTTACCCAAAGTGTAGCTAATACTGTTTCTGCTGTAGAGTTATATGATGGTTCTACCTTAATAGCTAGCGCCACTGGTCCCGGGGCAAATACGACTGCTACTGCTTGTACCTTTGGTACGTTTACCTTACCTCAATCAGCTGGGACTACCAAAGTTTTAACAGTCAAGGGAGTGATTAAAGCTAATCCTACTGCTGGCACCACTGTGTCAGTGACTCTACCGGCTACAACTGGTTTAACTGGAGTTGATGGCAATAATGCTGCTCAAAACAATGGCGCTACTGCTGTTACCGGTAATACTATTTACCTCTATACCCAAGCTCCTACTATAGCTTTTGTCAGCTCCACCGTAACTGTTAAAGGTAGTAATAGCCAAACTCATCCTAATGATCTTGGAGATACTGCTATCACTTTCTCTGTTAAAGCCAATGGAGGAGATATCTATATTCCTCAAAATGGCAATACGACCGCAGCTAAGGGCATGGTTGTAACAGCGGTAGGTACTGCCTCAGGTACCTTGCCTACAACTTCTACGACTTGGACTTGTTCTTATCCTGCTATTGCTGCTGGTAGCGCAACCAATCCAAATACTACCCAGTTATGGAGAATTCCTGATGGCCAAACTGCTAATTGCACTGTGAGTACTTTGGTAACTAATACTAATGGTGCTCCTGGTTATTTCCATGTAAGACTTGATTCATTGAAGTGGGATGTTAATAATACTGATAACGCCGGTGTGGTCACCCAAAATTGGGGATTGTCTGACATTAAGACAGCTAATTTCTACCTTGGCGTCTAATAAACCTTTCCTTGCAGGTTACAAAAACCGTCCTGAGTTTATCGAAGGGCGGTTTTTGTTTTGACTCACAATTAACGACCTCGTAAGTCGTTAATTGATAACTAGTTGTTATTTTAAAAATAATTTGCTATTATATCTACAAGGTTAAAATTAATATATAAGCAATGTTTAATTTCAAAAAAGAAATAGGTTTGGTTTTTATTATTAGTTTTACTTTATTAGTTAGTCCTTGTTTGGTTTCAGCTGACTGGTCTCAAACAGCTACTTTTTTTACTGAACCAGTTTATGATTTATATGACCGAAGTCAAGTTGACGCGGTTTTAGTGCAAACGACTAATAAATTTTATTTTTATGCTGATAAATATTGGTATGATAATCTGACAGATAAGAATAAGCTCTCTAATCAAATTTATACTTTAGCCACTAATTTTGAATATAAAACTTATCCGGTTTTAACCTCTTTATTAGGCAGCGAAGATAATCCCGGCCTAGATAATGATTCGCGTTTAGTGGTAGTGCTTTTGCCCTTAAAAAGCAATTACGGAGGTTATTTGCGGACTGCTGATAGATATAGTCGGCAAGATTACCCGGCTAGTAATGAAGGCCAAGTTATTTTCTTAAATGGAGATTCTTTAAGGCAAAGACCGATTGATCTTTTGGATTATCAATTAGCTCATGAATTTACGCATTTAATTGTTTTGCATCAAAAACCAGAAGCTAATATTTGGCTGCAAGAGCTTTATGCAGAGTTGAGTCCCACTCTGCTTCAGTTAAGTTATAATGACAATTTGCTTAAAAAAAGAGCTCAAGATTTGCTTTATAGCCCAGAGATTAATTTAGTATCTTGGAATAATTCAGATAAGGATTATGGCAAAGTTAAACTGTTTGGGCAATATCTTTATGAGCAATACGGCAGTCGTATTTTCTCTGAGGCTTTAAAAGATCCTAGTGGCGACGGAGTGGTATCGTTTAATCGCAGTTTATTTAACCATCAAGCCGGCATTTCGTTCGCTGACATTTTTTTAGATTGGTTGATAACCAATGTTATTAACGATTGTTCGGTTTCTGATAAATATTGTTATAAAACTAACACCTTGAGCGATTTTTCTATAATTCCTTACACTTATTACTTGCCGCCGCAAGCCCAAAGTTCTCTTTCTGTCACTGATTCTTTGTCAGCTTGGACTGGTAAATGGCAAAAAATTATTGGCGGCTCTGGTTCCTTAAAATTAAAGTTTAGTCTTCCGCAAGCCTCGCCTGATTTTAAAATTGCTTACCTCATAGAAGATGTTGAGGGCAAAAAGACTGTTAATTTTTTGAATTTTGCCAACACCAAAACCCAAGAAGTTTATTTTCAAGATATGGGAACTAAAAATGTGGCGGTTTATTTTATTCCAGTTTTAGGCGCGGCTAACGAAGAAAATCAAAATTATTATTATTCTTGGGAAGCAGCGAATATTACGAGTCCCGAAGCTGAGGATGAATTAATTGCTTCTTTATTGGCTAAAATCGAAGAATTGAGACAGGAAGTTAATAGGTTGCAGACGCAATTAGCTTGGCGTCAAAATAATTCTTATAACGCTTCTTCTATGTTGGCTAATTCTTCAAGTCAAACTTGTGGTAAGTTTTTACGCGATCTATATTATGGCCTGCGTTCCCCTGAAGTTCAATGCTTGCAGCAATTTTTGTCAGGATTAGATGGTATTTATCCCGAGAAATTGATTACCGGCTATTATGGACCCTTGACGCAAGCTGCAGTAAAACGATATCAAGCCAGCAAAGGAATTATAGCCACTGGTTATTTCGGACCGCTGACCCGAGCGCAAGCGAATCAAGAATTATAACAAATGATAAATAATTAATTCCTAATTTCTAATAAAATTTCTAATCTACCCCACCATTATGTCTCAAGTCAAAAGTCAAAATTCAAAAGTCAAAAATGAAGGTCAAAATTATAAAAATAATTTAAAAAATAGATGTTATCAATTTAGTTTAAAGGTTATTGCTTTAACTGATAATCTACCCAATAAAAGAAGCGCTTGGGTTATCACTAATCAATTAATAAGAGCTGCCACTTCTATTGGAGCTAATCTGATCGAAGCCAGAGCCTCAAGTTCTCGTCTGGAATTCAAGAAATTCTATGAAATTTCCCTTAAAAGCGCTAATGAAACAAAGTATTGGTTATTTCTCTTAAAGGATGCCAAATTAGTTGACGATAAAATAATTCTTCCTTTCTTAGCTGAAATTACAGAAATATCCAATATGCTCGGAGCTAGTGTCATAAAACTTAAAAACAAACACTTTTAATTTTGACTTTTGACTTTTAACTTTAACTTTTGACTTTTGTCTTTTGGGTTTTAACTTTAAATTTTGACTTTTAACTTTTAACTTTAAATTTTAACTTTTAACTTTAAATTTTGACTTTTGACTTTTTAATTTTAATTTTGACTTTTGACTTTTGACTTTTGACTTTAAATTTTAACTTTTAACTTTAAATTTTAACTTTTAACTTTTGACTTTTGTCTTTTGGGTTTTAACTTTACCTTTTGCCTTTTGACTTTTGGATTCTGACTTTAAATTTTAACTTTTAACTTTAAATTTTGACTTTTGACTTTTGACTTTTGATTTTAACTTTTGGGTTTTGCCTTTGACTTTTAACTTTTAACTTTAAATTTTGACTTTTAACTTTTAACTTTAAATTTTAACTTTTGACTTTTGAATTTTAATTTTAATTTTGACTTTTGACTTTTTAATTTTAATTTTAATTTTGACTTTTGACTTTTGACTTTTGACTTATAATAACCTATGTCTAATCTAAAATCTCTTTTATTTTATTTAGCTCTCGCTTGTCTTTTTACTCCTTTTTTGTTTCAAGCCACGACTTATTTTCCCTTTATTACCTTAAAAACTACTGTTTTTAGGTTAATAGTGGAGATAATGTTGATAGTTTGGTTAATTCGGTTAAGTCTAAGCCAGCAACCAACTTGTCAGTTAACGCCGCTTATCAAAAATGTTTTAATTTACGGTTTGGTGATTTTTATTTCCGCTTTATTAGGGGCTAATTTTTGGTGGAGTTTTTTTTCTAGCAATGAAAGAATGGAAGGTATTTTTGGCGTTTGGCATTTTATTTTATTTTTCTTAATTTTAGCTACTACTTTTGATTGGTCAGAGCTTAAAAAACTCTTAAAATATCAAGTTTATATTAGTTTGGCTTATTCTGTGGTAGCTATTTTAGCATATGCCGGCTTAGGCCCGGTTAAGGCCCAATTTACCTCTAATCGTTTAGCCGGCTATACTGGCAATCCTTCTTATTTTGCCGCCTATATGATTTTTAATGCTTTCTTGGGTTTATATTTCTATTTTGAGCAGTATCTTTTTGATCATAAACTTTATAATCATTGGTTATTAGTTTTCTGTGGGGAAAGCTTATTAATCTTTTTAAGCGGCACTAGAGGGGGAATGTTAGGGTATTTGGCGGCTTTATTGGTTGTCTTTTTAGGTATTTTAATTTTGGCTAAGCAGAAAGAATATCATAATCTTAGAAAATCAATTTTACTTATTAGCTTAGCCCTAATAATAGGAATAGTCAGCGTTTTTGCCTTAAAAGATACTCCTTTGGTTAAAAATAATTTTGCTTTAGAGAGATTTACTTCTATTTCACTTAAAGACCCAACTGCTATGGGCCGGTTGATATCGTTTAAAATTGCTTGGCAGAGTTTCCGGCAAAAACCTTTACTGGGTTGGGGTCCTGAAAATTATGAGATGGCTTATTTGCGTAATTTTGATAAACGAATATTAGATTACCTGCCCGAGGATCTTTATTTTGATAGGGTGCATAATAAACCCATGGAAGTTTTGGCTACTACCGGCCTATTTGGTTTTCTTTCCTATATGTCGATTTTTGTTTTAGCGTTTTATATTTTATGGAAGAATTATAAGCATTATCCAGCAGCACTTTTGCCTAATTTAGCTTTGAGCGGCATGCTTTTAGGTTATTTTACTCAAAATATTTTTTTGTTTGATATTCACGAGACCTATTTAATGTTTTTTCTAACTTTAGCTTATCTTGTATCTTTAGAAAAACAGGAAACAACTAAATCTTTAGTTCAGGTGGCTCCAATTAAGGTTCTGGGGGGAATTTCTTTAATAATTCTTCTACCTTGTATAGGCTTTAGTTGTATTTTTTGGATAATTAAGCCCTATCGTCTTAGTCGGAATATTTTTTATACTAATTATTATCTGGCTTTGGGTAAAGGCAAAGAAGCTTTAGCAGTGCTCCAAAAGAATATTAAAGATCCAGAGCCTTTAGCAGGAGATATTGTGGCCGGTTTTAGCAAAGGTCATCAGTCGGCTCGAAGTTTATCTCCTGAAGATGATAAAATTTTAATTAATGAAATAGTTCAATTTATAAATCGCCTTCCGCCGGATAAGCTTTGGTTCTATCAAGCCAAGGTAGCTGCTATTGATTTGCAATCTATTGCCGGCCAATGGCAGCCAGAATTATTAGTGAAAGCGCAGAGAGGGGCCGAAGAATTGGTCAAGGCGAGTCCCTATTTGCCAGATTCTCATTTGCTTTTAGCTAAAACTTATACTTTAAATAATAAATTTGATGAGGCCTTAAAAGCAGCTCAAAGGGGGTTAGAGCTAAACCCGCGCTCAGCTTCAGCGCATTATATCCTCTTTGTGGCTTATGGCAATCAAGGCAAAATAGCAGAAGCTGATAAACACTTGGTATCAGCCGCTAAGCTTCATTATCCATTTAATAAAGTAGACGTGATCTTAAGGGCGGTTAATTTGCTGGTAGCCGAAAAAGATTATAAAACCATAGCTGAATTATATTTGTCAGCTATAAATTTAGAGCCTAATAATGTTCAACTTTATATTTCTTTAGCCGCTACTTATGGGAAGTTGCAGGATAAAGAAAAAGCTATTTTTTACGCCAAGAAAGCCTTAGAAATTAATCCGGCATTGCCCAACCTTAAACAAGCAGTTGATGATTTT
>MWBJ01000004.1 GCA_002069525.1 Parcubacteria group bacterium ADurb.Bin305
AACAAATGGCTGATTTGAATCCGAAATTAAAACAATTATCTTTGCAGTACAAGGATAATCCCCAAGAGATGAATAAACAAACCATGGCTTTATTTAAAGAAGCTAAAGTTAACCCTTTTCACTCTTTATTATTACTAGCCGTCCAATTGATAATTATTTTTGTGCTGTTTTTCTTTTTCGGGCAAGTAATCAAAATTGATTGGTCAGTATATCTTTATCCTTTTATCTCTGCCCCCCAGCATTTATCTTATAACTGGCTGGGTTTCGACTTAAGGCAACCCAGTTTAATTTTAACTATAATAGTTGGAGTAATGAATGCTCTGACAGTTTTAATTCAACCCAATGTGGGGCAGAATAAAATTACTTTATTTTTATTTTCTTTTCTGATATTATTTATGTATAAACTTTTCCCCGGGGCGGTAATATTGTTATGGATAGGTTTTAGTTTAGTCGGGTTAATTCAAGAATTGTATTTAAAATCAATAAAATCAAGTAGATCAGAAACCCCGGTGCTGAGCAATAAAAACCAAGAGCATAATAACACGACAGATTCCGGGGTAAATAATTTAAATTAGTCAGAATAATAACAGGAATAAAAAAGAAATTAAAATTGATTAAGCATTTATGGTGAGCGACTTGTTGCAAAAATTTTTATCAGAGTTTTTACAAAAAGCAGTTTTTTCCGGCTGTAGTTTTACTGTTACCGAAAATAAAGTTGAAAAAACAATCAGAATTAATATTACTACTACCGATAGCGTGGAAAGCGGACTGTTAATAGGGCCAGAAGGCGAACATTTGGCAGTTTTAGAAAAATTACTGAATTTAATTTTGAAAAAGAAAACTCCAGACCAAGATTGGCGAGTGGTGTTAGATGTTAATAATTATCGCGCTCTTTATGAAGAAAAATTGCGCGATCTGGCTCGTAAAGCTGCGCATGAGGTAGCTTTAACTAAAAAACCTTGGGAATTACCGCCTATGTCAGCTAAAGATAGAAGGGTGGTGCATTTAGAAATCGCTCTAAGGACCGATGTGGTAACTGAGAGTTTAGGTGAAGAGCCTGAAAGAAGGATTATAATAAAACCAGTAGAAGGGCAGGAAGAAAATTAAAGAAGTTAGCGAAGTTCGATATGGATATGTTGATTTCCTCCTTTTTCGTCACATTCATATAGAACATAAACCCTTTTACCCCCAATAGTCATTTCTCTTCCAGTATTACATTTTTCAAGGCAAAACAAGTTAGCTAATAATCGTCGACATTTTGAGTTAGCATTGGGAAATGAATCAGCATCTGCATCTGCCTCTAAGTCAAAGGCCTCACCAGTAGCATGCTTCGAATTAGGGTTCGGGCAATAATTATGATCAGAAACAAAAGGTCCAATTACAAAGTTGCAACCACCACCTTCTGTACTTAGATAGTTTCGTGTAGTTCTTTTCTTACCATCACAAGTATTGCTATAATTAGGGTCCAAAATAGCAGCTAAAACCTCTAAAATGTCATCTTTAATAGATACTTGACCCGACGGACAGCCATCAGATGTTTTAGTCGCCCAATCTACTTTATTAATGCAATTATCTTCAGGGTTGGTAGAGTTTTCCTTAGGGTCAATACATCTATTTTTAGCCTTATCTAGCAGATCTTTTCTAGTAGCTCCGTTGTTAGCTCCTTCTGCTGATGCCCCTTCCCATATATAATCATCCATAGAACCCGTTACTGCTTCTTGGCTTATTAGGCTACCCAATCTATCTGCTAAATTTTGTTGGGCAAATTCATTAGTGTCCAGACCTAAATATTTCCCCATAACTAAACCAATATCAGGCAATTTTAAAATATTGGGGTTTATAGTATTTAAAATAATCCAAAAAGCGAATAAGAGTAATAGCCCGGCTAAAGCATCAATAATTCTTTGTTGGGCCGCTTTTTGGTGTTCTACGCTACCACCAGCTACCATATATTCAACTCCAGCCCAAAGTATCATAATAAAACCTAAAATACCTGAGACAGGAAAAATAACTCTATAGATTAACATACTTACATATTGGGGCAGAGAGCCGGCTTGTAATTTAGTTCCGGCTTTAACAATCATAGGAATACCTACTTCAAATTGATAATCTACCCAGCTTTCTTGCACTTGGATTTCTGGGTTTAAGTCACTAGCTTGAGCGCTACCCACGACTAATATCATAGCTAAGCTAATAATCAATATCGGAATAAATTTTTTAAGCAATGTAGTCATAATTTTAATAAAATTTTTATTGTATTTTTATTTTTTATTATGTTATTTTAAGGAGCTTAGGCCGCAGCTTGATTAATTTGTTGAGATTTATTAGGGGTTTTAGAATCATTTTGAGCTGACGCCTGTTGAGAAGTTGATGCTGAAGATTTAGATTGGGGGGCAATGGTTTGTTTGGCTTTTGTTTTAACTTTTTCTTTTAATTGTTCGGCTTTTGTTGAGCTCATTAAAACTATTACATTAAGGGTGGTAACTGGCAAAAAGTTAATCATCGGCACATTGTCAGCGATAATACAACTTATATTGGCTACTAAGCGGCCGGTATTTTTCCATAGAGACAGAATCCCTTTTTGGAATAATATAATATAAATTATCATAGTGCAAGGCAAGGTTAAGATAAACGCTAAAAACCCCCCTACATACGGAATCAAATTCAAGACAATTTCTAAAACATCTTTGGCTAATGCCAAACCAATAAGCATTGTCCATAAAAACCCATCTATAATTGCTGCTTGGACTTTCTGGGACACTTCCTGAGCTTGCTGGGCAGAAACTTTCGAAGCCGGTGATTTTTCAGGGGCAGTTTGGGATTTATCAGCAGCTGTTGGGGGGTTTTTCTCTGGAGTTTTAGCCGGAGTGGGTGTTTGAGGTTTGGCAGCAGGAGGAACGATACCTTCTTGAGCCGGTGGTTTATTAGGTGTTGGAAGATTTTTAGTTTGGGGAAGATTAACTGCCATAAAAATTTTTGGAAATAGATTAAGGTGTAATTTTATAAAATTTCATTTAAGACTTTTAGGGTTCTTCAGCCATCTCTTTTTTAATTTTTTGAATTTCTAGCACTTGAGCTGGGTTGGTAGTGATAATTTGGTCTTCGGCGTAAGAGGCTAAAACTTGAATAGCGGCATGTTTATCAATAGCTAGAAATAATCCAGTGCCAGTACTGGCTTGCAGGAGAAAGGTTTTTTCTCCTTCCGATAGCTCTAAAGCTTTAGCTAAACTCTCAGTATTAGCCGGAGATTGTTTTAATAAAAAAGCTAAACTCGAATTAGTCATAATCGGTCTGCCATATGGAGAAGTAAGTAGATCTTCTACATCTTGCGAGATAAAAGAAACACCTAAATAATATTTACGCGCCTTTTTAACAATACCAAATAAGAAAGAGGCGCTGGCTTCATTTTTCAAGAGCCACCAACCTTCGTCAATAGCTAAAATTCTTTTCTTTAACGTTTTTTTAATTTGGGTTTGAATAAAACTCAAAGCTACATACATAGCTATTGGTCGGAGCTCGTCTTCTAAATCTCTAAGACCAAAAATGATTAATCTATTATTTAAATTAACATTAGATGGTTGGTTTAAAAATTGGGCAAAAGTTCCTCGGGTGTATTTATACAACTTAGCTGCCAAGGTTTCTCCCCCTTCAATATTGTTTAGGGTGCTCTCTAGGTCTTCTAATAAGGGTGGAGTTTGGTCTGGTTCAAAGGTTTCTGGGAAAATATCCCGAGAGGCATAAGTTTGAGTTATAGCGTTATCTAATAATATTTCTTCTTGAGGGGTAACTTCTCCTACTAACAATTTAACTAAACCAATTAATTGTAAAACGTGGCTTCTAAACACTTCATCTTTGGTTTCATCTTCGCCGAGGGTAGGTAGATCAAAGGGATTAATTCTATCAGGGGAACCAACTGCTAATTTAAAAAAACTGCCTCCTACCACTTCACTTAAATAGGCATATTCATTTTCAGGGTCAATAATAATAACATCAGTCCCTATTAAAAGCGAGCGAATTAATTCTAATTTAACACTATAGCTTTTACCGCTGCCGCTTTGTCCTAAAATTATCATATTAGCATTCGGCATAGAAAATCTGTCAAAGAGAACTAGGCTGTTATTATGGAGATTCAACCCATAAAGGATTCCTTGGTTATCTGCTAAATCCAAAGATGAAAATCCAAATAACGTAGCAGCCGGTTGCGAGTTTAAAGGTGCGACTAAAAATAGCCTGTCAATCCCTAAGGGTAAAGTTGATTCAAATCCTTCGTATTGTCTAAAAATAGCCGGTTTGGCATAAATCATTTGTTGCTCTAAAATATTTTTAATTCTGGCTTCTATTTGTTTAAAACTTTCCAAATTAGAGGCAAAAAAAGTAAGATAAACCCCTGTGTTAAATAATTTTTCAGCACCTTGCTGAATTAAATCTCGCAGCTCTTCAATATTAGCCAAGGAAGCCTCTAAGAGCGGATCGCGCACTAGGCCCCTTTCAGCCGCTAGGGAAATCTGCGCTTGAATTTCAGCAGATTTTTTTCTTAATTGCTGCAAGGTTTTAGTTGGATCAACCGGGTGAAAGAAGATTGATAGATTAAAAGTTTCATCTAAGTTAACTAAAGCAGAAAACCAATTAGCTGATAAAAAATTAGGGTAAGACAAGATAAACATAGTGGAACAATATCTAGTACCTAATTTGATGAAATTAGGATTAATTTCTAAAGCGCTTGGGGCAACCATATCTTGCAAAGTAGAAATTACTTGCTGCGTGGGATCTGGCTGCTTAGATTTGGTTTTTTTTTGTTTATTTAAAAAAGGTAAAGAAACCATATTATTTAATTATTCAAAAACTAAAGCTTCATTTTCTAATAATTCCGGATTATAAAGGTTATATAATAATTCTATAATTTCTTTGGTATCTAAAACTCGACAACTAAGTCCCATTTTATTTAAATTACCAGCTAAATTTGTTTGTCTAATAATTAATTGTTGATAAGCTCTTTCAAACTCCTGATCTGAAATAGGAGAAACTTGAGAGAAGGCTTCCCGGCTAAAATTGAACATATTTTTAAAACTCGCGCTTAGTTGGCCAGCCGCTTTAGTGGGGGTAAAAGTGAGGGGGGTAAACGGCACGGCCAGAAAAAATCGTTTTTTCATTATACTATTTTGAGTAACTAAGGACGTAAGAAAGTTATAATAATCTTCGCCTTGAATTTTTAACAATTCATTGCTTTCTCTATCAATTTGATTTTTTAGGAAAGTTAGATAGGGATTAATATTAAGGCGATAGGATAAAATGACTACTTGCAAAGAAAATTCTAAAGTATTTAAGATCGCTCGCCAAGAGTTGAATAAAATATTTTGCTCTTCAGGTGATTTTAAATCTATATTCACTCCAGCTACTTCAACAATTGAGCGCAAAGAGCCATCTTTTAAAATGATCACGCCCTTTTTTATTTGATAGATTGGAATTAATGATTGACTATTGTATTTAGTTTGGGCCATTGTTATTGATCTAAATGATCCGCAAGTTGTTTTAAAGTTTGAGGGTCCAGAGGTTTTTTAGGTTGTCCATTTGGTGATTTAAGAGTTGAGGACTTGGTTATTTTAAGGGTTTGGCTGTCGGGAAGATTTTTTTGCCAAAGATAAGTGGAAGGCAGCCAGAAATGACGCAAGATATGAGGTAGTAATTTATACATGGGAATTCCTTCTAGGCGGCCAAATAGCAAGAAAGCTGTCGGTAGTCCCAAAACTACCGCTATTATAGCACAGGTGCTAGGGGTTACCAAGTTGCATAGGATGAGTATCAAGAAAGTAACTCCAGCTAAAATATTTAATTGAGTAAAGGTTAAAACTCCTAAAATTCGAGTTTCTTCGTTAATAAATTGAGGAACAGGGTAGCTCATAGCAAATTAGTTTTGATATTTTATTTATTGAGATATGTGCTTAGGTTGGTTAATATTATTTAAAATTAAATTTATAATTATGACAGCTCGAGAAAATTGCCATTAGCCTCTTTAAATTTAATTAAAAATAATCAGGCTTTACCAAAAGGATTTTTAGGGGTGAATTTTCTATAAGGAATAGGTTTTTTAGGGAGTGATTTACTTGGCTTAGGTTGAGTTTCTATATCTTGTTTAAGATTAGTGTCAAAAATATAAGGGGTGTCGCTGGTTTTAACATTAGGAGGGTTTTGGTTGAGTTCTTTTTGGCCGCTAATAATTTTGCCTTGTTCAAAAGTTTGAGCTACAGGTGGTTTTTTCGAAGTAGTAGGAGATGGTTTTTCTTTCGGCTTTGATTCTATTTGCTCCATTTCAGCTACAATTCTGGAAGAAAATTTTTCTTTATTACCTTGAATGGCAGCTAGTAATTTATTTTGCATTTCTTCTCTTTCTGCTCGACTTACATTAGGAATATTGACTGGTTTGATATCTGGCTGGGTTATGCGCGGTGATTCTATAGAGACAGCCATAGGTTCTTGGTCCCCTTCCTTTAAGGGCAGGGAATTTTTATTAATAAGAGGGGTTGGTGCTTGGTCGTTAGGAGGCAAGGTAGTGATTTTAGGTTTTTGGGTTCGTTTCGTGGTGTCAGGGGTTGGTGGTGCGTTTCGGCTAGTAGTTGGTTGTTGAGGTAGGGCTACTGGCTTCAATTGGCTGACTGGGGCGGTTAAAGTTGATAGGGTGGAAAGAGGAGTTGTTAGCGTATGCTCTAAATATGGTTTCCACGGGTTAAAAATTTTAGAGTTAACTAAATCATTAATCATTGTTACTTGGTTAGGAGAAAATATTGATGCGTTTTCTAGGGTTTGCTTAAATTGGTTGAAGGGTAATTCTCCTAGTAGGGCTTGGCCTACCCAGAAAGTTAATTGGCCAGTTTGTTGTTGGTCTAATTGAGCTATCGTGCTAATGTTTTCCAAAATAGCAACTAATTCATCTGACTCTAAAAAACTACGTAATGGAGCAGGAATTTTAGAGATTTTATCACGATACGAATTTACCATTATATAATTTATTTATTAAATAACAATTTAAGGCTCTCGTGGCATTTTGAATTAAGTAATAATTTTTATGGCGTTGACGAGGTAGAAGATGATGTTGGTGGTGTAGATGGTGGTGTAGATGGTGGTGTAGATGGTGGTGTAGATGGTGGTGTAGATGGTGGTGTAGAGGGTGGTGTAGGTTGCGTCGTGAGGGGGGCGACGCCTGTAATTTCTTGTAAAGCAGGTGAGACAGCTAAGGCTTTATTAAAGTTTTGTATAGCAGTAGTGCTTTGATTAATTATATTCAAAAATTCAGCCAGAGTATCTTCATCTAAGGCTCCCATAAATTTAGCTAACTGCGCCGGTCTGAGTTTGGTTAGCTCTTCTACTGCTTTAGGGTTAAGGTTTCCTTGTTCATCTCTGAAATGATTTAAGAAATCTTTAATTTGTACTAGAGAGAAATCTTTCACCTCTGATAAATTTTTGACTTCTTCTCCGGGCGTAGTATTGACTAATTTCCCATTTTTTAGAGTAAATTCATGCGGTACAGCGTTCGCAATAGCTTTGGTATTTAAACCAGTGATATCTTTGTGGGTGTCAATAAAAGCAATAGATTCTTTACCAAGTTTGCCTCTGCTAGCCAAAGTATTAGTTAAAGCTATTCTATCAGTTTGATTTAAGCGACTTTTTTCTAAGGATTTCAAGGTAGCAGTATCTAGTTTTTCAAATTTAGATTGCTCTTCGCTTACTAGTTTTTCTTTTTCTCCTAGCATACTTACGCCCGCATTTCTGACAGCTTTAATAGGTGATTTAGCTAAAGTACTACCAACTTTATGATAAGTTTCTGAAGCTTTCACGCCTTTCATTATGTTTCTCCCTCCTACTACTGCAGCTCCTGTTATAGCGCCAGTGACAAAAGATTTGGTTTTATTATACCCTTCTTTTACTGCTCCTATATTTAAAGCGCCAGCCACTGTCAAGGTAACTTGGGAGATACCAATCATCAGTATAGCCCAACCAAGGACTTGGGCAAAAGTGGTAGAACCTGCTCCGCTAGCTTGAAGATCAGCAATAGATTTAGTAGCTATGACCAACATAAAGATGGTTAAGTACATACAGAAAGCTATAACAGGCAAACTGATTAAGGCTTGGGTAAAATATTGCAGCCAAGTTTCCCAACCTTTTTCCAAACCCGGTAGGGCTAAAGAGGCAAAAGCCACTGGTGAGAGTAATAAAGTAAACCAAAGTGTTACTACTCGTATTACGGTATGAGAGATAATGCCTACCATTTGAGAGATAAAAATAATACAAATAGCTAAAGCAGTTACCCCTGCTACTAAAGAAAATAATGCTTTGGTGGTGGCGCCAGGAACGTCTTGGAAACTGCAAGCAATTTTAGTAATTACTGAATCATATAGAGCACCTATTTGGATTTTACCATCGCTAGTCATGCCTGTTAAAAAATAAACTGTTAAAAAATTAGAGATATCTACAAACATACCGCAAATCACTAAAGTAAAATTAACCAGCAAAGCTACCAATAATACCCTCCAAAGGTTGCTGTATAAATTGTATTTTTTGATCCCTAAAATAGTGCAAACAGCAGTAAAAATTAAAGCTAAAATAATCATTATGTTAGCGAAAGGTATCATAACCTCCCAGAGCGTTCTGACAATTGGGTGATTAACATAACCTCCAAAATTCTGGGGTGATAACAGCCAGACAAAAATACTCACAATTATTTTTAGCACCCATTTAAAAATAGAAATAAACAAAAATAGAAAACCTTTAACAATAGTATCTAGTGGGTCATGAAGCAAACTAAGAAACCAATTACCCCCGGTATATAAACATTGATCCTCTCCACTAAATGTTTCTTCATCTTCTACTAATAAAATTTGATTATTTATTTCAGGTTTATCAAAAGCTAGGTTAGAATTATTAGTAGAAAGAAGAGGAAATTGGGTATTCTCAGAAGTAGTTATCGGCTTAGTGTTACTTGCTTGATTAATAGCTATAGCTCCCATAGCAGATGAGGCAGATGGGAACAAAGTTAAACCTAAGAAAAAAATAGCTAAACCTAATTTTAATCGTGCTGACGACCGTGATCTTATATTAGTTTTACTAACCATTTTATTATCCCTAAGACTAAGACATAGATTAGTCATAATTATTAATTAATTACTTTAATAAAGTAAAATTAATGACCAGTGGTACCTTGATAAGCGGGTAATTTAGTATAACCACCATACATTGGGGGCACAAAAGGAACAGTTCTACTGCTAAAGTAAGTACATAAAGCAGTGTTTTTTTGATAAAAAGCAGGATTACTGCACTGGCCTTTCATAACCTGATTGGAGAATTGGTTGTATAATGTTTTCATTCTCCCCATAATCATAGACGCTAAATCACCTTGAGGGGTAGCTAGGGCAGCCGGTTCTGGTACGTATCTGGGAGGTTTGGTATAGTTGCCTCCAAAAATATTTTTAAATGGATTATCATTTAAAAAATAACTTATCGTGCGGTGTTGAGCAGTAGTGAATTTACCTTTTTGAATTCTGCCGCCGCCGTCACTAATAAAATCACTGGGAATCATTCCAAAATAAACTTGTGTTTCAGGAAAAATATAATTAATATTTTTGCTTAAGGTAGTTCCGTCAACGTCGTACCAACCGAAAATAGTTCCATACCATAAAATTGGTTTTACCACGCACCAGTCAAAAGCAATATAATAAGATTCTAAATTTTTGGAATCATAAAAATAACCAACTAAATCTGTAGGTTTATAATATTCTTTAGTGCAGGTGTTCTGGCTGTAGTAATGGGGTGATGCGCCTAAGGAAATGTTTGGCCAGCAGCTCATAAATACTATTAAAGGTATTATTAAAATAATTGTTTTTAAGAAGAATTGTTTCATAAAGTTTAGGGATAGTTTAAAATTTAAAATTTTAATTTATAAATTTATACAATTTTATACATTATTAAACCTCGCTAAATTAGTAAATAAAATTTTGTAATTAATAATTATTGTTTAATTAATTTTTAATTAACTTTTAATTAATGTTTAATTATATTTTTGTATATTTTTGTCTTATTCAAAGAGTTTCTTGGGCTGCTTTTATGAAAAATGTTTTTCTTGTTTTTAAGTATAAGAATTATTCATTAAAAAGTCAATAACAAATTAACGCCATTGTTATTAGTGATACCTATTATTACTAAAGACTCTTTGGCATCCTATCATTTCTTGGCAAGAGATAACATTGTAGCCATGGCAAATTCCCCAAGGTCCATAATTAGTGGCTGTGGGGTAATCAAAGGAAGAATTAATTGCGCATTGAGAACAAGCTTTGTCAGGTTGCGGTGTTGGTTGGCATTCATAGCAGCAAATTCCGCCAGCGTTGCAAACACAATCAGTGTCTACTTGATATAAACAATCTAGTCCGCAACCATAGTATCCGCGATAACTGGTAGCTCTTAGTGCCTTTTTACAATCAAAAATAGATTCAGGTGTATTAGGTCGCCATACGCCACCACCGCAACCAAAACCATTTCCTTTGGCAAAATAACCCGGAACTTTTTGCACTACACAATTAGTAAATCCACCTTTATAGCCAGTGCAATGACCCCAGCGTTTTTGGCAATGCAATTCGTCTGTGGGAATTTCACCTATTTCACCTTCGTTAACCACAGTGTTGATTCCTGCTTTTTGCGGTTGCCAAGTGCAATCTTGGTCATAACCATAAGGCTTGGCAGCGCTATAAGTTGGTAGGCAGTCCACATCGTCGTCTGTTTCACCATCACAATCTTGGTCTCTGCCATCAGGAATTGTGGTAGTAAAAGGCGAATTTTTATAGCAAGTAGGGCAATTTTCATCGCAATCTTCTCCTTTCCACCAGTAATAACCGTCACCATCGCAGTCCATAAATATTGGGCAAGGTGGATCAGCTGGTCTGCTCGGGGCTTGACAAAGATTGGTTCCTTTACCTACCCCCCAAGGTTCGCATTCTATTAACCCAGCAGTTTCCCACGGTCTAATATAAAATCTATCAACTGCTTGATTATAACTAGAAGTATCAACTTCGGGTGACAAAGTTGAAGTTTCTGTGCTAGCTGGGGCATTACTTAGAGCTGCTGTTAACGCTAGAGGTTGATTGGGCCATTGAGGAATCAAAGTCGTAGTAAAAAAATCCTTTAAAAATTCCAAGGGATTATTTCCAATAGTTGGACTAGCACCTCCTAGAGATGTTATTGCGCTTTCCTCCATAGCTAAAACTACTCTTCCTTGTGTTAAGAAGGGAATAATAATGAAGGCCAATAGGTAAATTAGTAGATTGTTTCTCAATAATTTCATTAGCTGTGTTGGTAAAACTTTTTATTTTTTTATTTTTTTATTTTCTTGGTCAATGACTTAGTGATTAAAATTCATCAGTGATAATTATTTTAGTGATAAGCGTTAGGAATAATTTTTCTAGAGCAACCTATCATTTCTTGGCAAGAGATAATATTGTAGCCATGGCAAATTCCCCAAGGTCCATAATTAGTGGCTGTGGGGTAATCAAAAGTAGCATTAATTTTACATTGAGAGCAAGCATCGTCAGATTCTAAAACTGGATGACAGGCCTCGCAACCACCACAACCATAATAACCTTTATAGCTGTCTGTTCGTAATGATTTTTTACAATCAAAGATAGCATCTTTTTCTGTTTTATCGCGCCAGATACCGCCACCACAATTGTAACCGCTGCTTTTGACAAAATAACCGGGATTTTTGGCGATAGTGCAATTAGTATAACCTCCTCTATAATCAGTGCATTGACCAAAAATTTTCTGGCAATGCAAATCATCAGTAGGTATTTCTCCCATTTCCCCTTCATTGACTAAAATATTTTTAGGCTGAGATAACCAATTGCAGTCTTTATCATAACCAAAAGGTACTGGATCTTCAGCATATTGGGGTATACAATTTATTAAATCATCTACTGTGCCATCACAGTCTTGATCTCGGCCATCAGGTAGAGAGGTTGTATGCGGTGAGTGTTCGTAGCAAGTAGGACAATTTTCGTCGCAATCTTTGCCTTCCCACCAGTAATAACCATCTCCGTCGCAATCCATAAATATTGGACATGGTGGATCGCCAATCAAATTACCGGGCAGACAGGCGCTATACCCTTGTCCCGGTCCCCAAGGCTCGCACTCTACTAGCCCCGGCTCTTTCCAAATTAAAAGTTCGCCCAAATTAAATTTTGACATATCCTTTAATGGCAGGGGTAAAAATAATTTAGGCAAAGTGGGCACTCGACTGCTGGCAGCCAATAAAGCCTCGGCTGATTTTACTGAAAAATTTTGAGGGCTTGTGGTAATTGGGGTGGGTTGAGACAAAGTTGTGGGGGAAGTTTCTAAGGGAAAATCTGTTAGAGGCGCAATTGTATTGTCAGACGATCCATTTTGGCAACTAGAACAGCCAGATGATTGAGGCTGGTTAATGTTTTGGGTGTTTGCTATGATGCCTTGGTCAATCCAAATAAATATTATTATCAACACCAAACAGCAGGTAAAAATAAATATGAAAGGAAAATTTTTAGTAGGCATAATTTTTGGCTTTTAATTTTTTAATGATTTTTTAATAGTTATTTTTATACTTGAGGTAATTTATTGTATTGTATAATTTTAATTATGGCTTGTCAAATTATTAAAGGTTAAATTTTTGGTTGTGGCAGATTGTATTTCTAAAATTTTTTTGGCTAACTCTAACCATTGTTCTAAAAACAATTCTTGAGCCCTCGCGTTGGCTGGTATATTTAATTGTTGAAAAATATTTTCTAATTGAATTTTAGATAAATTTAGGTTTTGGCTTAAATTACTGAGTAAATATTTTCTAGGTTGTTTGAAGCCAGCTTTAACTATAGGAAAAAAAACAGTTGGAGTTAGTTGATATTTGAAGTAATTATAGGGCCTTAATTGAATAATAGCTGAATCTACTTTGGGTTGGGGACGAAAAGCTTTTTTGGGGATTTTAGCAATAATTTTAGAGTCAGCAAAAAATTGCGTAGTTATAGCTAAGAGATTATTGTGAGGCGCTTTAGCCACCAATCTTTGAGCCACTTCTTTTTGAACCCCTAAAACTATAAGCTGAGGTCGAATTTCATTTTCTAAGATTACTTTTATTAACTGAGACGTTAAATAAAAAGGAATATTCCCAGTTAATTTGAAAGGTATTTGAGAAAAATTCTGAATTAATTTGGGATAAATTAATAAAATGTCTGCCTCGATGAGTATCAATTGAGGAGATGAAAGTTGCTGGTCAAGAAAGTCAACTAATCTGCAATCTTTTTCTATTCCTATAACATAGGTTTCTTGAGCCAAAAGGGCCCGGGTGATTATTCCTTTGCCCGGACCCACTTCTATTATGATTTCTTTAGGTTTTATCTCTAGGGCTTTTAAGAAAAAATTAAGATATTTTTTATCCTCTAAGAAAACTTGCCCTAAATGCTTAACAGGATAAATCTTGACAGGTTTCATAATTATGCTACACTTATAGCTAAGAGTTTAAGAGGCTCTTTTTTTAACCTCTATTAAGTTTATTTTATCATTATGATATCAGAAACACAACTAGACGACTCTCCAACTTGGCGGATAAAGTGCAAAACTATTATTTTTAATTTTTTTCCAGCACTTCGCAGTTATTGTCATAAATTAGAAACAAAAAAATTACTCCAGCCTTATTTGGGTGAATTTATTATTGGAGCTGTTTTAAGTTGTTTAATGTTTGGCCGGGTTTGTGTTTTACCTCCTTCCTTTTTGAGTAATACTCAACAGGCCGGCAACTTGACAGGCCTGATTAATACTGAGGAGTTGCCGACTGCCCCAAATTTAGTTAACCAGATGGGGATAGTAAAAACTGCTTATGCTTTTTATGAAAACACGACAGTTGATGGTTCGCCTATTTCCTTAAATGAAGAGGAAGATGCTGAGGAAGGTGACGATTACTATCTTTTAGTCGATAAAACCAACTTATTGGCTGTTTATTCTCCTTATAATTCTTTAGTGCCTGAAATTCAGCGGCATGGCATTATTATTTATAAAGTAGAGGCAGGAGATACAGTTGGGAAAATAGCAGCTGAATTTAATATTGACCCGCAGACTATAATTTGGGCTAACAATTTACCTAACAAAGCTGTTATTGTGCCCGGCCAAGAATTAGTAGTGTTGCCTGTCTCAGGGGTGAAGCACGTGGTAAAAAAAGGAGACACTGTTTCTTCTTTAGCTTTAAAATATAAAGTTTCAGAAGAGAACATTGTGAATTATAATGGTATTGATAAAACTCAAGTTTTAAAAGTGGGAGACGAGTTAATTATTCCCGGTGGCAAACTAGTCACTTCTTCTGGTTCTACCGCTAAAGTTTCTAGTAATAGTAAGGCATCTACTTCTAAGACTACAACTTCTTCCTTAGCTAAAAGCAATGGGCTAATGCCGATGACTGACGATATTAGCACTTGGCCTACTTTATCAGGCTACTATATTTATCCGACTAGTGGAGGGTGGAATAAAGGTATCTACCATTATTATAACGCTACAGATATTATTAACGCTTGCGGTAGCCCTATTTACGCTGCTGCTAGCGGTTTAGTAACTCAAGCTGTAGGCGGAGGGGGCTATAATTTAGGTTTTGGTAATTTAATAAAAATTCAACATTACAACGGCACTTTAACTGTTTATGCTCACTTACGAGATGTTTTAGTGCAAGTAGGCGACCAAGTAGAGCAAGGAGCATTAATAGGGCATATGGGAGATACGGGTAATGCTAATGGTTGTCATCTCCATTTTGAAGTCAGGGGTGCTCAAAATCCTTTTGTCTTGCGTAAGTAGTGGGTTGATTGATTGAATATTTTAGTAAAAATAAAATTTAAAAAACAACAAAAAAACAACAGTGCTTCTGTTGTTTTTTAAGATGTGCCGGGGGCGGGACTCCAACCCGCACGGAGTATTCCTCCAAAGGATTTTAAGTCCTTCGTGTCTAGCAATTCCACCACCCCGGCTTTAGACTCAATTATCTTTTACGCTCTAAAAATTTTTAATTTCTTTCTTGAGTGAGGAGAGGCCACGGCCGGAATTGCACCGGCGCATAACTGTTTTGCAGACAGTTGCCTTGCTACTTGGCTACGTGGCCGTAGTCAAAAGTTTCTGTTCATTAGGAATTTATATTGTATTAAATTTTTTGAAAAATTTCAAGCACATCGCCTTTTTGAAGGCTGCTAGCGCATTCAACCAGCAGGCCGCATTCTTCTCCTTGTTTGACTAGATCTGTGTCTACTTTCCGTTTTTGCAAGTTAAGTATTCTTCCTGTGGTTACTGCCTCTTCGTTTCTGATTAATTTAAACTTGCCTTTATTGCGGATTTCTCCAGAAATTACTCTGCCCCCGATTAATTGATTGCCTTTTATTGGGTTAAATATAGCTAAAACTTCAAGGCTTCCTAGTATTTCTTCCGTTGGTTTTTCGAGAAAACGTTCTTGTATTATTTCTATAATTTGTTTTTCCAAGGAATAAATAAGATCACTTTGCAAAATTATTAATTTAGAATTAGCAGACAATAAATTAGTAGTTTCTTTTTTAACTTTTACTCTAAAAGCAATAATTAGGGTTCCGTTAGGGTTAGCCATTTTTATATCTTCCTCTGAAACATCCCCCACATCATAATTCAAAATTTGAAAACTAACCTGTTGCTTGTTGCTAACTAACTTTAAAATTTCTATCACAGCTTCTGCTGAGCCTATAACATCAGCTTTAATAATGGTAGGAACCTTGAGCGGATTATTTGGGTCTCCGATTATTTTCATTCTATAATTGGATAAATTATTAATTTCCTGAGTATCTATAATGGAAATTTCATCTCGGCCTGAATAAAATTTTTCACCTACTAAAGGTAATTGTTCGAATCCTATTACTCGTACTGGCGACGAAAAAGATGCCTTTTTAATAGGGTGTCCTTGGAAATCTTCCAAGATTTTGATTTTGCCTAGGACTTGGCCGGCTACTATTTTATCATTAAGCTGCAGGGTTCCGTTGGTGATTAATAAAGTAGCTGTATAGCCTCGTTTGGAGTCTAGATAAGCGTCAATTACTAATCCTGAGGCTGGGGCTAGAGGGTCGGCTTTTAATTCATTTAAATCTGCTAAGAGTAGAATGAGTTCTAAGAGTTCGTTTATTCCTTGACCTGTTTTGGCTGAAATTTCGCAAAAAGGAACATCTCCCCCCCATCCTTCTAAATAAATGCCAATTTCTGTTAATTCTCTTTTTACCTTATCCGGGTTAGCTGTGGGTTTATCAATTTTGTTGATGGCTACAATAAATGGTAATCCTGCTGATTGAATGTGTTGAAACGCTTCTTGGGTTTGGGGTTTTACCCCTTCATCAGCTGCTACTACCAAAATAGCAATATCAGCAGCTTTAGCTCCTCTGGATCTAATTTTAGAAAAAGCTTCGTGCCCCGGTGTGTCTAAAAAGGTAATGTTTCGCGGTCTCGTCTCTTGAGGGTTATTACCGGAGGGGTTCACAGTGATTTCATAGGCGCCAATATGTTGAGTGATGGCCCCTGTTTCTTTATCGGCTACTTTAGTGTGACGGATATAGTCTAATAAGGTGGTTTTTCCGTGATCAACATGTCCTAAAACGACCACTATTGGTGGTCGCGGAATTAAGTTACTCTCAGCGACTTGTACGTTATTGTTTTTCATCTTAGCAGTGTTTACTAGTTATGATTTCGAAGGTTAACTATTGATTTAAGTTAACGCGGAAGCGGGAGGATTCGAACCTCCGATCGCCATAAAAGCGATAGCGGTTTTCAAGACCGCCCCTTTCAACCACTCAGGCACGCTTCCTGAATTAATTAACTTAATACTTAATTGCGCCAAGAAAATATCATTTACAAACAATTTAAAAATTCAAAAACAATTCCTAATAATTCAAAAATAATCTTTTGTATAATACAATAAAATTCTTTAAAAAGCAAATTAACGAATTAAATAAAGTAAACTGATACCCAAAGGGGATCTGTTTTATAATGATCAGTAATTCTAAAATATCATGAAGCAAAGTGTTAGATTATCTTGCGCCCTCAGTGCTAATTCAGGGCCCTGCTTAAATTATTTGAGGCAATTATTTATCAGTAAAAACCAAAGATAGACGTAAGAATTCTTTATAAGATTATTTTATAAAATATTAATATTTTAAAGGTTTGTCTTATTTTAAAGGTTTGTCTTATAATTTGTTTTATAATTTTATACAAATAAATTTTGGTTATTTTCTTAATACCAAAATCAAAATAATTTAATTAATTTTACAATTTTATGAAAATAAGCTATACTAAAATAAATAAATAAATATAATTTAATATAATTAATTAGATTTTTTATATTTTAATTTATAAGCCCCTATAGTTCAACGGATAGAATGCTAGCCTTCGAAGCTAGAGATGGCGGTTCGAATCCGTCTAGGGGCGCGTTAGGACCATTAAACTGCCTCGCTAGCTCAATTGGTAGAGCAGGGGCCTCTTAAGCCCAAGGTTACAGGTTCAAATCCTGTGCGAGGCACTTAAACTTAGATTCTTTTATGAAAATTCCCCAAGAAATTTTAGAAGTTATAACTCAGTTAACTGAAAATAATTTTGAGGCTTATTTAGTAGGCGGCTGTGTTCGCGATTTATTATTAGGACGAGCACCTAAAGACTGGGATATAGCTACTAAGGCTAAACCTGAAGAAATTCAGGTGATTTTTCCTCAAAGTGTTTATGAAAATCAATTTGGCACAGTTTCGGTAAAAACCGCTTCTGAGAATCCTTCTTTAAAGATTATAGAGATAACTACTTTTAGGCAAGATGTTAAATATAGCGATAAGCGGCACCCCGATGCTATTAAATTCGCTCAAACCATTGAAGAAGATTTATCGCGCCGCGATTTTACTATTAATGCTATAGCCTTGCAGGCTGGCAAGTTAGCTCCAAGTGTTAAATTAATTGATCCTTTTGGCGGTCAGGTGGATTTAAAGAAAAAATTAATTCGGACAGTGGGTGATTCTGAGCAAAGGTTTGAAGAAGATGCCCTAAGATTAATGAGGGCTATTCGGTTGGCTTGCGAATTAGATTTTCAAATAGAAGATAATACCTTCAAAGCTATACGTCATAAGGCAGCTTTAATTCGCTTTATAGCCAAAGAAAGAATTCGAGATGAATTTATAAAAATCATTGATACCCCTCGCGCCCAAAATGGCATTGTTTTATTGCAGGAAACAACTTTGCTTCACGAAATTATTCCAGAATTAGAGCAAGGTATCGGGGTAACGCAAAATAAGCACCACCGTTACACTGTCTACGAGCATTTATTGCGCTCATTAGATTACGCCGCTTCTAAGGATTATAATAGAAGCGTGAGGTTAGCTGCTTTGTTTCATGATATTGGTAAACCTAAAGTAAAAGAAGGCGAAGGATTGAATTCCACTTTTTATAACCACGAAATTGTCAGCGCCAAAATGACCGCAAAAATTTTATCAAGATTAAAATTTTCTAAGGAAGAGTCAGAAAAAATTATAAAACTAGTGCGTTATCATGGATTTGTTTATGACCCAGAAATTACCACCGATGCTTCAGTTAGAAGGTTATTAATTAAAGTGGGCAAAGATAATATAAGAGATTTAGCTCAATTACGTGAGGCAGATAGAATTGGTTCTGGTTGTCCGAAAGCTTTACCCTTCCGTTTGCGTCATTTTCTTTTTAGGGTAGAAAAAATATTGAAAGAATCAAGTGGCGAGCAGCCTTCGCTTAAAATGCTTAAAATTAACGGTCATGATATAATGGAAACTTTAAAGATTCCCTCAGGGCCTAAAATAGGCGCTTTACTCAGTATTCTTTTAGAAGAAGTCCTAGATGATCCTAAGAAAAATACTCAAGATTATTTATTAAAAAGAGCTCAGGAATTAAATAAATTGTCAGAATTAGAATTAAAGAAAAAGGAAAAATTAGCTCAGGCGAAATATAAAAACTTGTTAGCTGAAGAGGAAACTAAAATTAAACAAAAATACAGGGTTGATTAAAAATTTCAATAGAAACATCAGAAAAACACAATAAAATTAAAAATAAATGATCAATCAATTAACAATAGAAAAACTTTTGAACGAAATACTTAATTGATTCAGGTTTTTAAGATGCGGGGCATAGTATACCGGCAGTACGCACGCTTCGGGTGCGTGAAGACTGGGTTCAATTCCCAGTGCCCCGACTAGACGAAACTCGAGGTATTTTAAGAGAGGGTGATTTAAAGATGTTAAGAATATTTTTCTGTTTTTACCTTTTATGTCTAAAATATCTGAATATTTAAATTAAAATTATGCTAGAAAACAAAATAGAACAGACAGGGTTTAAAGAACAGCCAACTAATTTAGAAATAGAAAGAAAGTTTTTAATCAAAGCCCTGCCAGTGGATTTAGATAAATACCCTAAAGAAGAAATCGCTCAGGGCTATCTTGCTATTTCCGAAGACGGCAATGAAATTCGTCTCAGGAAAACCAATGACCAACATTTTTTAACCATAAAATCTCAGGGTGCAGATATTAGAAAAAATATAGAGATAACGCCTGAACAATTTAAGGCCTTGTGGCCGCAAATTATTAATAACGGGATTAATAAAACTCGTTACCTTATTCCGTATCAAAGTAAAACGATTTATTTAGATTTTTATAAAGAGGGACTGGAAGGTTTAATTACGGCTGAGGTGAAATTTTCCAACGAAGAAGAGATGAAAAATTTTGAGTTGCCAGACTGGTTTTCTGAAGAAATCAGCTATAATCCAAATTATAAAAATAGAAATCTTTCTGCCAAAGGTTTGCCTCAGGAATATCAAGAATATTTGAATAAATTTTCTTCAACCTCTAAAGAACCGATGAAAGAAAATTTAGGAATTCCGGAGTACGAATTAGCTCCCGGGATTAATAAATTAGTAAACAGTATCAGGGAAAAATTAATAAACCAAAAACCTGTGATAGTGGAAATTGCCGGTGGTTCAGCGTCCGGAAAAACAACTTTAGTGGCTTCTAGGGTTAAAGAAATCTTTAAAGGCCGATCTCTTATTATTTCTATGGATGATTATTATCGCGGCCAAAAATTTATGGAAGACGAAGTTAGGCAAGGTCATATTTTAAATTGGGATCAACCAGAAGCTCTAAATCTTGAATTGCTTAAAACCCATCTTCAAGCTCTCCAACAAAACAAAAAAATTGAAAAGCCAGTCTATAATTTTAAGACAGCCGAAGCGGAGACGACTGAAATCATAGAACCCAAATCTGTGATTATCTTGGAAGGGTTATTCGCCTTAGACGACACCCTCAAAGACCAAGGTGATGTTAAAGTTTTTGTGGATATTGGACCTCATGGTCGTTTTCTGCGTCGTCTTTTGCGCGACATTGAAAGAACTGGACAAGCGCCAAAGGATATTTTGAAATATTTTGCTCAAATAGTAGAGCCAATGCATGAAAAATATATAGAAAGCACCAAACAAAATGCGGATTTTATTATTAAAAACGAATATGAACCAACTGTGGAAGCAGAACGTTCCGGGCTTCATGAGATTCAATTAAAATTCAAAACCGCCATTGACGAACAGGTTTTAAGAAAATTAGGAGCCGAAAAATTAAGCGTCTCTATTCAGGTTGATAATTATTATAATCCATCTGATAGAAATTTAATAGAAACTGGTGAAATTTTAAGAATTAGGGAGGAGGGAGGCAAAAAATATTAACCTATAAAGGACCTAAAACAGAGTTTCAATACAGAGAAAGACCAAAATTTGAATTTGAAATAGATGAAGAAATAGCCGAAAGCCTTCTTTCACTTTATCAAGAAAAAATCAAAACCATTAAAAAAGAAAGGAGTCTTTATCAGTTAGAGGGCGTGGTGTTTTCTTTGGATAAAGTTTCTAAAATAGAAAACGGTGAAGAAACAAATTTAGGCGAATTTATAGAAATTCGATCTACCAATAAAAATCAAAATAAAGATCAATTTCAAAACGTTATAAACAAATTGGGTCTTAAATCGGAAGAGGGTATTAAACAATCATATTTTGAAATGTAATTTGGAAACCCCAATTAACGACTTACGATGTCGTTAATTGAAGTTTAAGCACGTTTTGTTTTCTTAATTAAAAGGACCACTTATTCAGTGGTCCATATAATTTCTATTTCTTTTGTTTCGGTGTCCCAATTTACTTGGGCGCCCAAATTTTCAGCGACAAATCTAATAGGCAGCATTGTTCTACCTTGAAGTATAAACGGCATTACTTCAGGGTCTGTATCTATTGGAGTATCAATCCCATTAACTTTGGCCATTGGTTTATCTATCCAGAGTTCTATTTTTTTATTTTCTATTCCAATAATAACTTTCCTCTCGTGGCCTTCCCAAGAGAGAAAAGCTCCTATAGGATCCACTACAAATCTAATGGGTAAAAACGCTCTATTCTGACGGATAACAGGATAGGCATCCATTTGGTACTCTATACCGTTTATGGTATAGGTGCTACTGTCTATACGAAAAACTAGTTTTAGAGTGTGCTCCTGTGCTATGGCTATCATCGGAGCCAAACATGAAATAATAAAAAAAATCAAAAACAAAAAAAATATTTTCTTCATTTTTTTCCTCCCTATTGTCAAATAACTACCTAAATTATACCTTATAAATTATGATTTGTCAACTCGCAGTTTTATACCGATCCGAGAAAATTTATTTGACATATTAATATATTTATGGCATAGTATTAATAGATTTTTGAAAATTATAAAGTAAAAGGAGGAAAAAATGAAAAAAATAAAATTAGATATTCTGAATGTCATAGTCCTAATAATCAGTGTAGTAGCGGTTATTGTTATTGAAACTGGGACCTATCGATACAGGATACCATTGTTAAGCTTAATAGTAGTCTGTAATTTCTTGTGGTACATTTCAAAAAATAAAAATAATAAAAAATAGTTGATCATCAATCAAACACCGCTCTTTGTTATGGGCGGTGTTTTTATTGTTTTAAATTGTGAATTGTTTCACGTGAAACAAATTACATCTCGAATTGTTTCACATGAAACAATGTGTGAAACAATTGAAAAAAGTGTGAAACATTGATGAATAAAGGGTTTTTACCAGTTAGGCGTAAAAATGGCTTAACCATGCGGAAACTTACTGTTGAGGTCTATTTTTTGGCTTTAATAAGCCAAAACTGCTCCAAAATACCTTAATTGAATTGTTTCACATGAAACAAATTATATCTTGAATTGTTTCACGTGAAACAATTTGCTTAGCTGTCTTGATTTTTCCGGGAAATTTTAGGTAAAATTTACATAAATATTGGTGTAATGTCTAATTATTGGCTGAGAGTCAGTAAGCTCAATGGCAATTAAATCTAAGCGCCAAGGTTTGTTTTCTAATTTAACTTCTGCTAAATAACTTAAGATAACCTTCTTTAGTTTTTGGATTTTGGCTGGAGTGAGTTGCTCTTCTGGTAGAATATTAGCTTGAGATTTTTGGTTAACCGTTTTGACTTCTACAAACACTGTTTCTTGGGTAGTTTTATCAAAAGCTACTAAGTCAATTTCTCCCCATTGTTTACGAAAATTTTGTTTTTTTATGAGGTATCGCTTTTGGGTTAAAAAATTACGGGCTATTTCTTCTCCTATTCGGCCGCACTGGTTGGTATTTAAAGTAGTCATATGGTTATATTATAAGGCCAAGGTTAAGTTAGCTCTCTTGACATAAATATATTTTTATGGCATAATATACTTGACTTTTTAAATTATTTAGATTATACTATAACGTGGTAAAGTAAAGAATGACGGATTCTAAAAATCAACTTATCGACAGATCGCGTTAACGCGATCTGTCTTGTTTACTCATTCAGATTCAGGCTTAAATTTTTGAAGAGTAAAAATTTAAGTCAAAGCAAATAATTTTTTAATGTTATAATTATACTAAAAATTATGATGGATTTCAAAAATATCAATTTATTTATAAAACAAATCTCGGAAGAAAAAGGGGTTCCAGAAGATCAAGTATTAGAGGCAACTGAAGCTGCTTTGGCCAGTGCTTATAAAAAAGATTATGGGAAAAAACCGCAGATTATTAAAGCCCAGATAGATCCTAATACCGGACAAATAAAGTTTTGGCAGATAAAATTGGTGGTGGATCCCAACTCTATTTTATCTGAGGAAGAGTTAGCTCAAGAGGCAGAGGCAGAAAGTTTGTCAGTTCCTGAAGAAGAAGGTCAAATTAAAAAAATTAGATTCAATCCCGAGAAACATATTTTGTTAGAAGAGGCTCAAAAAATACAGCCCGATATTCAAATTGGTCAAGAGCTGATTATTCCTTTAGAGCCCCAAGTGGATTTTAGCCGTATTGCTATCCAAACAGCGAAGCAGGTAATTTTACAAAAATTACATGAATTGCAAAAACAAACTATTATTAATGAATTTCAAAATAAAGAAGGAGAGATTGTAAGTGGGGTGGTTCAAAGAATTGAGAATAAAAATGTCATCGTGGATTTAGGCAAGACCTATGGTGTTTTGCCTGCTAGTGAAAGTATTCCGGGTGAGCATTTTAAAATTGGGGAACGAAAGAAATTTTATGTCAATCGATTAGAAACTCGAGGTGAACATCCAACAATTTTATTATCACGTGCAGCCCCGCAATTTGTTGTTAAATTATTTGAAAACGAGGTGCCGGAAATAGCTGAAGGTATAGTGGAAATTAAAGCAGTAGCTCGAGAAGCTGGAAGTCGGACTAAAATAGCAGTTATGTCACACGATGAAAATATTGATCCGGTTGGTTCTTGCGTTGGTCAAAAGGGCGTTAGGGTGACTACTATTATTGATGAATTAAATGGAGAAAAAGTGGATATTATTCCTTATTCTGAGGAAATTAACCAATTTGTAGCTGAAGCTTTAGGTCCTGCTAAAATTAAAGAAGTAGAGGTAGTGCCTGAAAATAGAGAAATTAGGGTCTTTGTAGCCCCTGATCAAGTATCTTTAGCTATTGGCAGACGAGGGCAGAATGTCAGATTAGCTGCTAGACTGACTGGTTGGAAGATTGATGTTCGTTCCTCGTTAGCCCCTGACGAGGTCTTGGAAGAGAGCGACGCTGGTGTTTTAGAGTCAGACGCTGGGGTGGCAGTTGACGCAGAGGAATCAAGACAACCAAAACCTGAGGATTACCATAAAGACGAGGAAAAAGACGATCAAGATTATACGAATAACGAATAACAAATTAGGAATAATAACTACCTGACCAATAACTAGCACAAATTACTCATGACGCATAAACGAAGTTGTCATTTTAAGCAGAGTGAAGAATTTTTCTAGATTTGTTATTCTGAGTAACTCGAAGAATCTCTGAGCCGGTACCAGACACCTCTAGTGATCAATAAAATAAATTAAATTTAAAAATAAAATTATCCTTTTCAATTTTATGAATTATTCTATCAATTATTTAGCTAATTCAGAAGTAGAACTAATTATCGAGTTAACAGTGGACGATTTTATCAAAGAGCAGGAAAAAGCTATTCAGGAAATGAGTGCCGATTTAAAAATTAATGGTTATCGGCCCGGCAAAGTACCGCCAGAAGTGGCTCAAACCTATCTTTCACCGGTAGAAATTACTGAGAGGGCTGCTTTTTTGGCTTTAGAAAAAATTTATCCTGAGATTGTTCAAAAAGAAAAATTAGCTGTTATTAGTTCGCCAGCAGCTGAGATAATAAAATTAGTACCTGATCAAGGAGTAACTTTTAAGCTAACAGCAGCCATTATACCGGAAATTAAATTGCCGGATTATAAAAAATTAGCGAAGGAGGTAGCTACGGATAAGAAAGAAATAAAAGTAGAGACTAAAGAGATTGAAGAAACTTTGGATTGGCTAAGGCAAAGTCGAGCTCAATTTAAAAAAGTAACTGAAAGATCAGCTCAAAATGAGGATCTGCTTACAATTGATTATAAAATTAAATTGGAAGATAAAATCATTCAGAACGGAGAAGCGGCTGATTATAAATTAGTCTTGGGTAAGAATTTTTTACTTCCCGGGTTTGATGAGAAACTAAAAGGCTTAAAGATTGGTGACCAAAAAACTTTTCCTTTAGTTATACCCAATGATTGGGAGAACGAAGAGATTAAAGGCAAAACAGTTATTATAGAAGTAACAGTTAAAGATATCCAAGAGAAAGAGCTGCCTGTCTTAGATGACACTTTTGCTAAAAATCTTGGACATTTTGCTACTTTGAATGAATTAAAGCAGAACATTCACGATGGCTTATTAGTTGAGAAACAGGAAAAAGAAAAACAAAGGCGTCGTTTGGCTATGATAGACAAAATTTTAGAACAAATAGATATAGTCCTGCCTAAAATTTTATTAGATTCAGAAATCGAAAATATGATTCAAGAATTGCAAAGCCGCTTAGATGAAATTCAATTATCTTTTTCAGATTATTTAAATCAACTTAAACAAACAGAAGAAGGGTTTAAAAAGGAATTGTTGCCTTTGGCTGAGAAGCGGGTCAAGGTGGGTTTATTGTTAACCGCTATAGCCGACCAAGAAAAGATAACAGTTACCGAAGACGAGCTGACAGCTAAAACTGCTGAAATATTATCTAGAATTCCAGATGAAAATATTATTAAAAATATCAATCAGGAAAGATTAAAAGAATATGCCACCGAGCTTATTAAAAACGAGAAGGTGTTTGAATTGTTAGAAAATTAGTAAACTAAAGCAATAAAACAATAAAATTAAGATAAAATAAATTAAAACTCCGCCTAATTTACTCAGGCGGCGTTTTAATTAGGAGTAATTTTGCCTTAATCAAGCTACTCGTTGAGAGTTGCCCGAAATTGTTTTCTTTCTGCGAATGGGAATAATCACACCTAATCCTAATAAGGTTATTACAGAAAGGGCACCTCCAATTCGATCAAAAGAATTGTAGGAATAGGTTAGGGTTACTTGAGTTTCTTGGGGTATGACCATCATCAATGAGGGGCTGATTAGGTAAGGACCTAAGGCTCCTTTAGCTTGCCAGCCCGGGAAATAGCTAATTTTAACCAAATGGGGCTTATAGAGGTCTTGAGTGGTAAATATTAATTTATCCCCAGTATTTTTTATAATTTGAATCTGATTTGAAGCCGGCGTTAATAAATTTTGAGAAGTCAGGGCTTTTTTTAATTCTTGATGTTCTTTTTCGTTTTGATAATAAACATAGAATTTCGAAAAATCCATTTTTTTATACCAGTCAATTGAATTATTCAGCCAATTACTATCTTTCTTTTTGAGGGCTATTTGGGGAACTACTTCTATAAGAACACTGTCCTTAATTTTATAGATGCTAAAACCATCTCGGTCAGCTAATTTTTCCAAATCTTGAGGTCGAGCATTAGCTAAATTTTTAATATCTTGGGTATAGGCTACAAAATACTGAGCGCCGAAAAGTTTTAAATGTCTTAGACCATGGTCAAAATTAAATTGAGGGTATTCAAAGCCAGCTACAGCTGAGGTTGGAGTGAGGGTGGTTTCTGCTTGATTGATAAAATGGAAATAACTAGAGATGGCTGATTCTATTAATAATCCTTCGTAAGTTGGCAGGCCGGTATAAATTGGAATGTTTTCTAAAACTCGTGGGGTGCCAAAATCATCGTATTCTCCGCGGTATTCCCACATTACTCCACCATAGGGCAGAGTGGCTAAATAGTTAAATAATTGATTTAAATCTGACCAACGTTCTTTTTTTTCGAAACCTTCGTAATTCCATTGGAGCCAATAAGGCAGGAAACTAATTTGTTGAGGTAATTGGATAAAGATGATGACGCCTATAATTAAACCAATTAAAATAGTTTCGGTAATAAACCTTTTTTCGGTTTTGTGTTGCCCCTTAATTAAGGAGGTAATTTTTTGAATCATTATCCCTAAACCATAGCTAGCTATTAATAATAAATCAACTATAATAAATGGTAAGAACCTAGTATTCCAAATACTGCTATGATTTAAGGTTAAATAAGGAATTAAGGCGGCCAAGAGTACCAAAAGAAGTGGAATTATTCTTTTATCTTTTTTTCTCCAAGCAAAAAATATCCCCAAGAAGGCAATTAATTGCCAAATTATTAAGACCGAAGGAAAGAAATTATTTAAGTTAATTTCTTTGGTCCAACTCATTTTGGCAGTATATGACATAAGACCTAAAAACGGTAAAGACCAAAAAGCTGTTAAGCAAAAGGCGCCGCCAAAAATTTTCGCTAAATAAATAAAATTGCTTTTTCTATTTTTGTTCAATAGGCTTACTAAGAAAAATCCAGCAGCAGTTAAGACCGCTACGATTACAGAAAAGGGGTGACTTAATACCATTAGGGATAAAATCAAAATTAGCGGAACAACTCGTTTTTTTTCAGAAAAATCTTTACTGAGCAACCCTATAAAAATAAAAAAGAGAGCTAAGGCAAAAGAATAAGAAAATTCTCCAGCCAAGGTGCTGGGCAGGTTGCCGCCATAAATGTTAAAAGCTTCTAAAAATAAAAAGAGCAAGCTCAGGGCGCTGCCTAAAGAGGGAATTGGAAATTCAAAATTTAATTGTTTTAAGCAATAATAAACAGCTATTGGTAGCAGAAGGGTGCCTAGTAAGGTGCAAATTTTTAAAGCAATAGTCCAAGGAATTACTAAATTTAAAATAGCCGTTAAGTAGTATAATAAAGGCGGATAAAAGTATAGAAAAGGAAAACCAGCATACCAATCTGGGGACCACCATTTTAATTTAGGAAAAATTTGAGTGGCATAATAAGCCACATAATTATGCGAACCAGTGTCGCCTCCAGCCACGGTGGTTGGAGAAAAAACTTCTGACCAAGGAATTTTGGCTATCAAAAAACCATAGACCATTAAAAAAATAAAAACAACTATCCAAAATTTAGTTTTGGCCGAAGTTTTGGCTGAAGAATTATTTGGAGTTTCTGTGATTGCTCTAAATTTCATAATGGTGGAATTTAATTTTTATTAAATCAAAAAACATTAGAACTATATTTTTAAAATTAAACGTTGAAGGTGCGAATAATTTTTGTTCTAATTCTACCTCTTTGACAGAATATGATAATAATTTAGCTAAATATAAAATTTCTATATCAATGGCAAATTTATTAGTAAAAGTTCTGGGCATAATATCTAAAGCGCTTTGCCGTTTGAATCCTTTTAAGCCGCACTGGGTGTCAGCATAGGGCAAGTTAAATAATAATTTTAGTAAAACATACAAACCGGGCCGCAGTATTTTTTTGTAGCCGGCATTATTGTAAAAATTTTTTCTTTTAGTAATCACAATATCAGCCGGGCTGGTTATTAGTTCAGTCAAGATAGCTTCTATCCCTTCGCTGCCAAAAGGTAAATCGTCATCTGTAAAAATAAGATAATCACAGCTGGCTTCTTTAACTCCATCTCGCCAGCTAGCTCCTTTCCCCTTATTTTTGGGATGCTCTAGGTACTTTATTTTATTGGGGTAGAGATTTCTTATTTTATAAGTTTCATCTTGGCTGCCATCATTAACTATGATAATTTCTGCCTGAGGAAAGCGAGTTAATAAAATTTCAACACTTTGTTTTAACCAAGCGAATTTTTGATAGGTTGGAATAATTAGGGAAAAAAATTTTTCCTGAGCCGGTGTATTTTCTGAAATTTCGTTAGACCAGTTGTTAGCCATATCAGGTATAAAAATTAATATCTTTGAGCAGTATAATGATTATCTTAATTTTATTAATCATAGTATAAACAATAATTTTTTGTTTAGCAAGATAGAAGCTCTCAGAAAATTTCTCCAGTTATAAATATCTGATTTTTTATTAAATAATCTTGGTTGTAGGTCAAATATTTCTCAAGTCCTGCAGAGTTCTTAATGATTATTGGGAATTGCGGCAATTAATTATAATTAATTATTTTGTTTTGAAACTTCAATTTGCTTTTTGATTTTGAAGTTTATTCTCTGGTATGCTCTCAGTAAATAAAAATAAATTCAAAATACCAATCTCAAAATGCCCAAGGCATAATTCATAATTCATGATTCATGATTCTTGATTCTTAATTCATAATTCTTGATTCATGATTCTTAATTCATCATTCATAATTTGTCATTTTACACTACCCAATTCGAATACTTGACCTTTTAAGTTAATAACGTTAAAATAGAATAAACCCTATTCTCTTAGATAAATTATGTCTTACCAACACTTAGGATTAAGATCTAAAAGTTTTACTTTAATAGAGCTTTTAATCACTATCGGAATAATAGCTATTTTATCAACTTTGCTTCTAACTGTCTTAAATCCTTGGGAGATGATTGCTCGTTCCAGAGACACCAAAAGAATAACTGAATTAAGAGAATTAGCTCAAAATATTTCTTTACTCATTGCTCAGGATTTTACAGGCAATATTTCCTTAGGCAACCCTAATACTGTCTATGTTTCTTTGCCTTCAGATCAACCTGACTGTTCAGACCTACATTTGCCTGCCCTGCCTGCCCCTTGGATCTATCATTGCTCTAATTCTAATAATTTCAGAAAAGTTGATTCCTCTGGCTGGCTTCCTATTAATTTTCAAGAAGGAGGCGCTATTCAATTAAGCGCTTTACCTCTTGATCCTCAAAACACCTATACCCAGAATCTAACCAATAGAGATGACCTATTTTTCACCTATGCTGTGGGCGCTGATTTAGAGTTTGAATTAAACGCTAAAACAGAATCTATTAAATACGGTTTTAAAGACAGAGATATGTTCCCTATCATTAATCCTGCCACTTATGACAATCCTTTATCAGATGGCGGAGACAATGGCTTGTATGAAACAGGTTCTTTATTAACTCTTATTCCTGATTCTGGAGGTCTGTGCCCTTCTGGTATGGTCTATGTCCCAGCCCCTTTAAGAATCTGCCTTGATAGATATGAAGTTTCTTATTCCAACTCAGGAACTAAACCAGATGGCACCTATTGTAATGCTCGCTGTCCTTTATCTATTCCTAATGCCAATCCTTGGACTTCTCGTTCTGGCTGGCCCAGTGTACCTCAAGATGATGGCGTGCGGGAAACCGGAGCTTCAGCTGATGATGCCCTTGATTATTGCGCTAATATGGGTAAAGTCCTGCCTACTGATTTTGAATGGTACCTAGGAGCCGCTGGGACTCCTGATCCATATAATTCTAAACCCTCAAGAATTACAGGTTCTAATGTTGAAGGTCCTGAACCTTGTATGATTTGGAATACTGATTCCACTGATAACCTAGTAGAACGACCCCAAGGCTCTACCCAATGCGATGATGGTTATACTTGGGGTTCTGACATCAATCCTAACATTAAAACAGGCACAGCTTTACAATGTATCTCTCTTGTTGGAGCTTATGATATGATTGGCAATGTCTGGGAATGGGTCAATGACACTAAAAACACTAATGATATTTATTCCAGCGGCAACACCAAAGTCCCTAATTCAAATAGAACCATAGCCCAAATTAACAACTACGGAGTCCCTGTTGATGCAGGAGGTACTTCTTGTTCTGGTTTGTGCAATTCTGATTATTACTGGGTAACTTCTGGTTCTTTAACAGCTGGCCTCCGTTCTGGCAGTTGGGACTATGGCGCGAATGCGGGGCGATTTTGTTTGCGTTTGAACTACGCGCCGTCGGGCCCGGGCCGCACTGTGGGGTTTCGGTGCGCCCTCAGGTAGTCTTTACTTTACTTTACTTTAACCCTTAACTCTTGACTCTTTAACCCTTTAGCGACTTGGTAAGTCTTTATGACTTACCAAGTCGCTAAATTCAAAAATCAAATTTTAATCTTTCTCTACCATGAAAACATATAAGCATCTTTATTCTCAGATTTACGATTTCAGAAATTTATTAAAAAGTTATTATCAAGCTAGAAAATGTAAAAGTGAAAAAAATTACATAATAGCTTTTGAGTGGAATTTAGAAAAAAATCTTTTCGAAATTCAGGAGCAATTGAAAAATTGTAATTATCAATTTGGGCCTTATCACAGTTTTTATATCATAGATCCTAAAAAACGTTTAATTTTTGCCGCTCCTTTTCAAGATAGAGTTGTTCATCATGCTCTTTATAATATCATTGAGCCGATTTTTGATAAAAGCTTTATTTTTGATTCTTTTGCCTGCAGAAAAAACAAAGGGACGCATAAAGCTGTGGGGAGATTAAAAAAATTTATGCGTGCTTTTGGAGATGATCAATTTTATATCTTTAAAGCGGATATTAGGAAATATTTTCCAAGCATTGATAAAGAAATATTATTTTCTTTAATCCAGAAAAAAATAGCTGACCGGAAGGTTCTGTATTTAATAAAAAAAATCTTAGAATCAACTAAAGAACAGAAAGGCATTCCTATTGGTAATTTAACCAGTCAGTTATTTGCCAATATTTACCTAAATGAACTGGATCAATTTGTAAAACATAAATTGCAAGTTGAATATTACTGTCGTTATGTTGATGATTTTATCCTACTGCATAGAAATCGCAAACAGTTGCAAGAATGGAAGGAAATGATTAAAGAGTTTTTAAGCCAAAGCTTGCGGTTGGAATTACATACTAAAAAACAAGAAATTTTTCCGGCAAAAATCGGAGTTGATTTTTTAGGTTATCATATTTTTAGGGATCATATTTTAGTGCGCCAAACCACAGTTAGACGTTTCCTGCGCCGTTTTAAAAGCGGTAAAATGCCTCAGCAATCAATAAATTCTTATTTAGGTCATTTTAAATATGCCGATAGTTTTGGTTTGATGAAAAAAATTAATAAAATTTATGTTGAAAGATATCCCGATTTTTCACAAAACCTACGAGTTGATGCTCTGGCTCTATCCTCAAGTTAATAAATTTCCCAAAAATCAAAGGTTTGTTTTGGGTCAAGAGATTGAAAAAACAGGCTTAAATTTTTTAAAATTGATTATCAGGGCTAACTATAATCAAGAAAAAAGTTTGTTTTTGAAAGAAGCCAGTATCGAAATAAATGTTTTATTGATTTTGATTCGTTTTTCTAAAGATTTGCATTTTTTGTCTAACAGGCAATACGAATTCGCGGCTTTACAAATTAACGACATTTCTAACATGTTAGGTGGCTGGTTAAAATATGAAGAACATAAACTCCGGGTTTTCAATTAGAGTCGGAGAATAATGTGGGGATAAAAGATATTAGGGCCTCCGTTCTGGCAGTTGGAACAATGGCGCGAATGCGGGGCGATTTTGTTTGAATTTGAACAACGCGCCGTCGAACACGAACAACAATGTGGGGTTTCGGTGCGCCCTCTGTAGCTTTTCTTACGAGATAACCTCATAGTTCATCTTCTGGTTTATCTCACTCACGATAATCCTAATTTTATATGGGGTTATAGTGGGATTAATAGATTCGGCCTGATTTTCTAAGTTCAAGGACTTAGAAACCGCGCCGTCAAAGACTTCTGCTTTTATTCCTGTCCGGTCCTATAAGATAACTTTATATTTTGCGGGGCTGGATTAAAATAAAAACAGGCAGCAGGTGCTAGTAACTGAAATTAATAATTTTAAAGCGAACGCTCCTGCTGCCTTCTTTCTTAATAGGTATCTGGGACCAGCCCAGAGATTTTTCGCTCTGCTCAGAATGACAAGTTCATCCATTTGTCATTAGTAATT
>MWBJ01000005.1 GCA_002069525.1 Parcubacteria group bacterium ADurb.Bin305
ACAGGTATTGAGCCTAAAAAAGAATTTCCTTACTCTTTCAGTTATTATAAAGATTTTCAAAAATACCTTCAAGAAAATAAGGAGGAATTCCCTGTCTTATTTTCATTTTTAAGACCTATAGCATTTAATCAACTTCCTTTGATAGTTCTTAAAAGCCCTGAGCCAATTAGCCCGGAATTTACAAAACTATTTTTAGAATTTTTGAATTTCATCCTCAAAAAAACAAAAGATCAAACAGAGAAAAAATTACGCAACGAGCATAACACCTTTCGCGAATTAGAACACAAGCGCAACCCCAACTTTATTGGGTTTATACCTCCATTACATCTTCCCCGAATAACAATTAAGGAAATAGATATCGATAATCTGTTAGGTTTCAAGAAATTAGGAATATTAGAAGGAGAAGAAACAGAAGAAATTAAAAAACTAATCCAAGAAATAGAAGGAAATAAAAATTAATCCAAGAATTAAATAAAAAAACCAAAAGAGGCCTTGGTAAATTCACCAAAGCCTCTTTTTAATAAATTAATTTACTCTATTTCAGCCTCCTCACTGTCTTTAGGTTTATCAATTTCTAAAGTTTCTATTTCTATCTTCTTTCCAGAAATCCGATAAACATCTTTATCAATTTTACCTAACTCTTTATAAGCCGAATTATACATATTGACAGTAGTGCCTAAATGAATCCCTAATTTTTTCATATAAGTTTCATAACTCATTAAGTGTCTACCTAATTCTTCTACTCGTTTTTGAATTTCTTTAGCAGATTCTTCAATTTCTAAGGCTTTAAGACCTTGTAAAACTGTCTGCAAATACGCCAAAAAAGAGGTTGGAGAAACAATAATCACTTTTTTTTCTCCCATAGCATACTCGATTAAACTTCTAGTATTGGATTTTAAAGTACCAATTTTATTAATCAATAAATCATAATAAATCGCCTCAGAGGGAATAAACATAAAAGCAAAATCCATAGTTCCTTCTTCTGGTTTAATATACTTAGAGGTTTCATCAATTCTATTCTTTAAATCGTTTCTAAACATTTCTTCCAATTTTTTCTTTTCTGACTCATCACTACTTTCTATAATTCTATTATAATTTTCCAAGCTAAATTTAGAATCAATAGGAATAATTTTATCACGGACAAAAATTGCTGCATCTACCAGACTGCCATCTTTGAATTGATATTGTGTTTGATAAGAACCCGGGGGTAAAACATTTTTTAGAACAGTTTCTAAATAGTACTCACCTAGGACTCCTCGTTGTTTTGGATTAGTTAGAGTATCTTCTAATTTTCGCAATTGATCTGCAAAATTGATTACTTGCTTATTAGTTTCATCTAATTTAGTTAATTTTTCAGTAACCTCTTTTACTATTTGAGTGCTTTGCCCAAATTGATTTTGAAATAAACGGGTCGATTCCCCTAATTTTTCATCGACTATTTTACCAAAATCTTGTATTTGCCTAATAACATCCTGCAATTGATTTTGAAGCAAAAGCAAGGCTTGGCCTTCAGCGGTTTTATTTTGAATTTTCTTACGCGACCATAACAAAATAACCCCTGCTATCATACCGCCAATTATTATTCCCAAAAGAATAATTGTAATCACATTCATTGATGTTAACTTATATTTATATTATTTATATTAATAGTATTAATTATTACCTAGCTCTTTCTGCAATTCTATCAATAACTCCTTAGCTCGACGAGAAACCTTTTGAGGAGTTTCTACTAAAGCTTTAATAAACAAATCGCCTTGCCCAAAAGAATTAAAATGTCTAATACCTTTACCTTTAACGCGTAGCAGTTCTCCGCTTTGAATTCCTGCAGGAATTTTTACTACAATCTTCTTTTTATCTAAAGTAGTAATTTCTTTTTCAGTCCCTAAAGCCGCCTCTGGAAATGATAGTTTCAAAGTCATATATAAATCGTCTTGCTTCCGTTCAAATACAGGATGAGGCAAAATTTGTATTTTAAGATACAAATCGCCGCTCGACGCGCCCTTCTCCCCTGCTTCACCCTCTCCTTTTATCTTAATGGTTTCATTTTGTCTCACTCCAATTGGGACATCAACTTTTATTACCCTAGTACCCCAATAACGACCATCTCCACCACAAACTTTACAAGGTTTCTCAGGAATCTTTCCTTGTCCATGACATTTAGGACAATCAATGATTTGAGTAAAAGAACCTAATAAAGTTCTATGAATTTCTCTAATTACCCCTTCACCGCCACAACGAGAACAATCTTTTAGTTTAGAACCGGGTTCATACCCTTTACCTTGACAATGTTCACATTTTACATAAGTTTTAAAAGTTATTTCTTTTTGGGCTCCAAAAGCAGCCTCTTCTAAAGTAATATTCAGTTTAACTTCTAAATCTTTACCTCTTTTTTCTTTTTCTGGCTTACGTTTATCTTGATTAAAAAATTCTGAGAAAATATCTCCAAAATTGCTATAATCTGATTGGGATTGATTATCAAAATCAAAGCCAAAATTAGAAAAATCAAAAGGCATACCTCCTAAATCCTGCCAATTAAATCCTCCATAGGAACCACCAGCTCCAGCTCCTGCTTGCTCAAAAGTTTGACCATATTTATCATATTGAGCTCTTTTTTCTGGATTAGATAGAACTTGATAGGCCTCATTAATTTCTTTAAACTTGTCAGCTTCACCTCCTTTATCAGGGTGATATTTATGAGCTAATTTATAAAATGCTTCTTTAATTTCTTTTTGAGAAGCATTCTTTGATACTCCTAAAATTTCATAATAATCCTTCATATAAATCCACGAATTAAAATTTAATTTTTAATTTAATTGGTACAATTTAATTAAGAGCTAAAATTTCTTTTTCAAGAGGAATTTTTTTAATTTTAAGCAGCTTTAAACCCAATAATATCCTAAAAATCAGCCAACCTAAGGGAATCAACAACAAAGAAAATACCAAATTTACAATTGTCACTATCGGAATAATTAAGAAAATAAAAGCTAGGACAGAAATAATAGTAGTAGTTGAAGGAGGGAAACTTTTCCATTTACTCAAAATAATATTGGCTATAACATCTGACACTTTCTCTTTACCTTCAAGTTTTTGACCTGTTAGTTTTTCTAAACTTTGTCGGCTTTGAGTCCTTAATTCTTGTTCCAGAGCAGCTTGCTTAGTGGCTGATAAAGGAACAGGCAAAGATTTTATTTGCCTGATTATATTATCATTAATCAGTTCGTCTACAGTTCCAGCTAAATTTATACCCGGTATTATTTTTATTTTAGCCAACTGTTCTAGCAACGCTTTTATTAGGCGTTCGAAATAAAACCCAAGTGTAATCTGAGTCTCGTTTAAATTGGTATTCAAGAATTCGTCTTTAGGAAAATACCTAATCTGAATGAAAATACCAATTGTTAACAAGAAGATTAATGTGTAAAAAATAATTCCTTTTTTAGCAATTTGAAACCAATTTAATTTTATCAAAAGTTGCATTTGTTTTTTCATAGCAACTGTAGAACACCAAAACAACAGTATAGTTCCTAAAAGCAATAAGAGCAGTAAAATGGAGAAATATTTCAAGAAAAAAATCGGTAAAAATAAAACTAATGTCAAAGCCACAATCACTATCAAATTAACTTTATACGAGGCAGCAACCAAGAAATTAATCAAAATGGCATAACCTAACATCCAAAACATTATAGCCAAAACACCGCTAGACCAATTAGGCTCCAAAACGCACTCAAAAGAAAACAAAGAAGCTAATGATAGTATGGCTACGACTAAAACCCCTAAAATTAGGGGTTTTCCTGAACGATCGTTGCTGTCTTTAACTAATTGGTAAATCTTGGCAAAATTACCATTAGTCTGGGTAAAAACATCCATAAGTTGATAAAACTAAAATCAACTCTATTATAACACAGGCTTAGTAAAATTCCAAATTTACTTAGGCAATCAACCTCTTTAGGAAAAGATTACTTTTCCTCATAATCTACATCTTTGGGTTTTTCTTCGTCTTCGTGTTGATCCGAACTTTTTTCAGATTCTTCTCCTTGGCTGTGAGCAGTTTCGCCACTTGCTTGTTTATATAATTCAGTGCCTAAATCGGATAACACCTTTGATAAATCGGCTATTTTATCCTCAATTGCTTTTTTATCATCTTGATCCTTCACTTCTGTTAAGGCTTTGAGCTTTTCTTCTATTTTACTTTTCCACTCTGCGGAAATTTTATCTTGAGCATCTTGTAATGTTTTTTGCGCGGTATATATTAAATTTTCAGCATTATTACGGGTTTCTATTAATTCTTTTTTCTGCCTATCTTCCTCGGCATGAAGTTCAGCTTCTCTTTTTAAACGTTCGATTTCCTCTTTTGATAACCCAATAGAACCTTCTATTCTAACTGATTGACTTTTACCAGTAGCCTTATCTTTAGCGGTTACGCTAAGAAGACCATTAGCATCTATGTCAAAAACAACTTCAATTTGAGGAATGCCTCGAGGGGCTCGCGGGAGACCATCTAAAATAAACCTGCCTAAACTGCGACAGTCAGCTGCTAATGGTCTTTCTCCCTGTAAAACATTTATTTCTACAGAACTCTGATTATCGGCAGCAGTAGAAAAAATCTGTGATTTAGAAGTAGGAATAGTAGTATTTTTAGGCACCATAATAGTATTCACACCGCCTAAAGTTTCAATACCTAAAGACAAAGGTAAAACATCCAGTAATAAAACATTTTTGATTTCCCCTTCAGGTACTCGTTTTTCCTCAGCCGCAGTAATAATCTCTGCCTCAATAGCTGCCCCAATAGCAACTATTTCTTCTGGATTAATAGATTTATTAGGTTCTTTATTAAAGAAACTTTTAACAGTTTCGCGCACTAAAGGAATAAGAGTGGTACCGCCAACGAGAACAATTTCTTCTATGTCAGATTTATCCAGCTTCACTTCCTCCAAGGTTTTCTTGACTCGTTCAATAGATTTATCTACCAAGTTTTTAACCAAATTTTCAAATTGAGAACGAGTAATCTTAAAATACAAATGTTTTGGTCCAGAGGCATCAGCGGAAATATACGGTAAATTAATTTCTGTTTCTAACATACTCGATAATTCTATTTTGGCTTTTTCCACTGCTTCTTTTAATCTTTGAAGCGCTAAAGGATCCTTAGAAATATCTAGACCTTCAGTTTTCTTAAATTGATCCATCACCCAATTAATCAATGCCTGATCAAAATCTTTACCCCCTAAGTGGGCTTCTCCGCCAGTTGCCAAAACTTCTACTGTTTCTGGTGCTATCTCTAAAATAGTCACATCAAAAGTCCCTCCCCCAAAATCATAAACTAGTACTTTTTGCGATTTCTTTCTCCCCAAACCATAAGCCAAAGCAGCAGCAGTAGGTTCATTAATTACCCGTAGAATTTTAAAACCAGCAATTTCTCCCGCGGTTTTGGTAGCCTTTCTTTGAGAATCATCAAAATTAGCCGGACACGTAATGACAGCTGATTCTATCTTTTCTCCCAACTTGTCTTCGGCATCTAATTTTATTTTTTGCAAAATAAATGAAGAAATCTCAATAGGACTAAACCAACCACCTTTAGGAGGTTCACCCATTTTAATTTCAACTCCGCCGTCTTTGCTCTTACGGGTTTCATAGGGTAATTTTTTAAGTTCTGCCTGAATTTCTGGATCATCGTATTGACGACCAATGAAACGTTTTACTTCAAAAATGGTATTTAAAGGATTAGTAACCATTTGTCGTTTAGCTAAATCACCCACTAACCTTTCCCCATTTTTAGTTATTGCCACTATAGAAGGAATTAAAACAGAACCCTCTCTACTCTCTAAACATTTGGGTTCGCCATTTATAATGGTAGCCATTTTGGATACCGATGTTCCTAAATCAATACCTAATATTTTAGACATAATTGTTTATTTAATTTTAAAGGTTTTATTTAAATTTTTTTATTTAAAAGTTTTGTTTAAATTTTTTAACTTATTTTTAATTTTTTTATTTTGCTTGGTGTTTTTCAAGCGGAGAAATTAATCCCCCTTATCTTAGTCAGTGATCATATCGATCATTTTATTTCTTAGTTTTAGCAACTGCCACTCTAGCTGGTCGGATTATTTTACCTTGATAAAGATAACCTTTTTGAAACACATTAGCTACAGTTCCCGGTGGATAATCGGAACTTTCTATTTCAGAAACTACTTCTTGATAATTTAGATCCGGCAATTGTCCTATTTTTACCACAATTTCATTTACCCCCTCCCGAGCAAGCAAATCGTCTAACTGGTTTTTAATTAACCAAATACCTTTTAAATATTTCTCCTCAGTCAAAGATGTATTAGTTTGACTTTCCCAACTAGCTAACGCTAAATCAAAGCTATCTAAGATATTAATTAATTCTTTAATCAACCTTTCATTGGCAAACTTAATTACTTCTTCTAATCTTTTTTGCTCGTCTTTTTTATAGTTCGCTAAATCAGCTCGAGCTCGCTGCCAATCATTAAAATAACGATCTTTTTCTTCTTTAAGTTTTTCTAACTCCTTACTAACTTCCTTATTGTTATTCACGCAGGCAGTTTTTTCTACGCTTGGAGTAGAATTGATTGTCTGACCATTATTGTCTTGAGTGGTGTTGGACATATTTGCGTTATTAATTGCCATAATAAATAATTTTATTTTATCACTATCTTTTCAAGAACACTTTAAATGCTATAAGATATAATTAAGATTTTGTATTCTGCTAAGAAAAGATAGGAAATAGATAATTTATTTGATATCGGCCACTAATCTTAATAAACCTAAGTTTTTAGCATAAGCCATTCTTTTATTACCTAAAACTCCCACCAATGTCTTGGTATTTTTAGTTTTAACGATTATGGTGCTCAAACAATCTAATTTTATAAAGGGAATCTTGTTTCCTACAAAAATCTCTTCGTCAGTAGTAATATTAAAAGATTTTACATTATTATCAAAATTCTCTAAAGAGGTTACCAGATTTTCTATCAGGTCAGTCTCTAAATAATTATTTTTTCTATTACGCAGCAACTCTTCGAAGAGATCATTCAAAAGGTAACCAAAACCGCATTTTTTAACTTCATTGTCTTGGGGTAGATAACAAAAGCTAAAAATATTTAATTGGCGAGTAATTAAATTAAGTGTTTCTTCCCAGCCATAAATTAGAAGTTTATCTTGCCACAGAAGTCGCCATTTTTCTCGCCATCTTTCTGTCTCTTGATCTTGAGCCAAGTTTTCTATAAAAAATTTCCAAGCTTTATTGGTCGGCACTCTTCCGCTAGAAACATGGAATTTTTCTAAATATCCTTCTGAAGTAAGTTCCTGAAGATCGTTTCTAATCGTAGCGGAACTAAAATTAATTCCATAATGAACAACTAAATATTGAGAAGCAACTGGTTCGCCTTTTTCAATATAAGATTGAATGAGTTGCTTGAGGACTATTTGATGTCGACTATTTTTAGGCTGCTTGCGATTTGGAGCTAAATGTTTCATAACATTTTCATAACTATAACAACTTACCAATTCAGCTATTATTTACTCCTATTATTATACATATTAGCAATCAAAAGTCAAGAGTGCTAATTAAAATAATCCTAAAAACTCCCACAATCCTACCCTTCTCTCCACTGGTAATCCCCTGCTTGAGTTTGCTTAGCATCGCAATGTATGGTAATATAATATCTAATACAAACAAAAATGGGTTAAATTAAAAAATTTAAAAAAATTAAAAATTACTATGTATCACACTCTAAAAGATCAAATTACGTGGATAGATATTATGTCTCCTACTGAGGACGATTTTACTTTTTTAAGAAAAAATTTTCCCCTCCACCCTATAACTTTAAAAGAATTAAAAGGCGCTTCTGCGAGAAGCAAGGTAGAACTTCATAATAAATATCTTTATTTGGCTATGCATTTTCCGATGTGGGATGAAAATCACCAAATTGGTCAACCGTGGGAAATAGATATGGTAATCTTTAAAGATACTGTCATCACTCTCTCTTACCAAGAGATAGAAGCACATCAAGAGCTAATGGAAAAAACCTACCAAAAAGACTTTGAATACTATTTGTCCAATACTGCTATCTTATTAAATTTTATCTTAAATCATTATTTAGCAGATACTAGGCATCAATTAGCGCGACTGGAAAAAAACCTTAAAACGATTGAAGAAGATATTTTTAAAGGCAAGCAGCAGGAAATTATCTCGGCTTTATCAATAACCAAAAGAGATATTTTAAACTTTCGACTCATTAGCCGTTATCTGGCAGAAGAAATGTGTTCTTTAAATAGAAATGGTTCGCGGTTTTTAGATGAATCTGCTGAAATTTATTTAGGAGACATAGAAGGAGAAGCTACCAGTATAGAAAACCTCATTGAAAACATTAAAGATACAGCTGACTCTTTAGAATCAACGAATAATTCACTTTTAGAGCAAAAAATTAATTCTTTAACTAAAGTTTTTACTGTTATTTCCTTCATTGGCTGGCCAACTCTGCTTATTATCAGTTCCTACCAAATGAATGTTCGTTTTTTGCCATTAATTGGTTTGCCTTATGATTATTTTATAATTCTGGGAATAGCTTTTCTACCCTCTTTAATTTTATACATCTACCTTAAAATCAAAAAAATGCTCTAAGGCACTCTTATCTTAAATGTATGAAAATTTGCCTCTATAATACTTATTCTCGAAAAAAAGAAATTTTTAAACCGCAGTTCAAAAAAACTGTCAAAATTTATAGTTGCGGACCTACTGTTTATGACTATGATCATTTAGGTCATGCGTGGAATTACACTATGGCCGATCTTCTGATTAGGACTTTACAATATAATGGATACAAAATTCGCTATATTATCAATATCACAGATGTAGGTCATTTAACGTCTGATAATGACAGCGGAGAAGATAAAATTGAAAAAAGCGCTCAAGAAAAACATCAAACTGCTCAAGCAATTGTTCAGTATTTTACCGAAATCTATTTGACTAATCGTCGAAAATTAAATCTCGGAGAACCTTTTCTTTATCCGAAAGCTAGCGAACATATCCCAGACATCATCAACTTAATCAAAAAAATAGAAAAAAAAGGAATGGCTTATAAAATAAACGATGGTGTTTATTTTGAAGTTTCTAAATTTCCTAAATATGGTCATCTTTCCGGCAATACTCTGGCGCAATTAAAAGCAGGCGCTAGAATAGAGATTAACCCCCAAAAACATCACCCGGCTGATTTTGCGCTTTGGAAATTTACCCCTGAGAAGGTCAAAAGACAAATGGAATGGACTTCGCCATGGGGAAAAGGTTTTCCCGGTTGGCATATTGAATGTTCGGCTATGAGTTTAAAATACTTAGGACCAACCCTTGATATTCATACAGGAGGAGAAGATAATATTTTTCCCCACCATGAAAGCGAGATTGCACAATCGGAAACAGCTACAGGCAAGCAATTTGTACGTTACTGGTTTCACCCTCGCTTCTTAATGGTAGAGGGACAAAAAATGAGCAAATCGCTGCACAATTTTTATACGCTTAAAGATATAGAACAAAAAGGATTTTCTCCCTTGGCTTTACGCTATCTTTTTTTGACAGGACATTATCGATCACAATTTAATTTCACTTGGGAAAGCCTCCAAAGCAGCCAAATTGCTTTAAATAACCTTTATGATTTTATTGAGTATCTTTTAATAATTATTAAAGCCTCTCGTAAGCTCAAACCTTCTAAAATCAATAATCAGCAAATCAAACTAAAGATAGCGAAATGGGACAAAAAATTTCAACAGGCAATCAATAATGATATTGATACCCCTAAAGCTTTAAGTATAGTCTGGCAGCTAATTAATACTTTTAATAAAAATCCCAACCACGAGGAAGCTGAAATAGCTTATCAATTATTAATGAAATGGGATAAAGTGCTGGGATTAAATTTAACTCATATTAAATTGGAAAAACTTCCTTTAAATATACAAAAACTAACAAAAAAAAGAGAAAAACTGCGCGCTCAAAAAAATTGGCCAGCAGCTGATAAATTACGCCTTGAAATTGAAAGACAGGGCTATCTTATAAAAGATACACCCTTCGGCTCTTGGGTAAAATTAACAAATAAAATTAACTATTAAGAAATATTATTATGGTTAAAAGAAACACTAATTCTACAAATATTAATTCGTCTTATGCCAACGAAAAACTTCCTCCTCAAAACATTGAAGCAGAAGAATCAACTTTAGGCGCTTTGATTATTGACAATAATGCCATAGTTAAAATCGCCGATATTTTATATCCTGAAGATTTTTATCTTCCTAAACATCGTTACATCTATGAGGCAATTTTAGATCTTTATAAAAAAAATATACCAGTAGATACTGTTTCTTTATCTAATCGTTTAGAAGAAAAAAATTTATTAAAAGAAATAGGCGGAGTAAGCTTTTTAATTTCGCTAGCCAATAAAACACCAACGAGCGCTCATGCAGTTCATTATGCCAAGATTATTCATGAAAAAAAAGTACTGCGAGATTTAATCAGCGCTTCTTATCAAATAGCGGAATTAGGATGGCAAGAAGCAGATGACATAAATGATGTTTTAGACAAAGCTGAACAAATTGTTTTTTCTATTTCCCAAAAAGCTATTACCTACGATTTTATAGCCTTAAAAAATGAATTAATAAAAGCCTTTGATAGAATAGACCAATTACATAAAGGAGGTGGAAAACTGCGAGGGTTACCGACAGGATTTGCGGAATTAGATAATTACTTGGCTGGTTTACAAAAATCAGATTTAATAGTATTAGGAGCTCGCCCCTCATTAGGCAAAACCTCATTAGCGCTCGATATTGCCAGACATGTAGCTCTCAAAGAAAAAGTTCCGGTGGGTATTTTTAGTTTAGAAATGTCGCGAGACCAAATTGTAGATCGTTTGATTTCTTCGGAATCCGGGGTAGATTCTTGGAAAATAAGAACCGGCCATTTATCAACAGAAGGAGAAATCAATGATTTTACTCTTATTCGCGACGCTCTTTCTAGATTGTCAGAAGCCCCTATTTATATTGACGATGCTCCTGCTCCTACTGTTTTACAAATGAGAACTGTAGCCAGACGATTACAATCTCAAGCAGGTTTAGGATTATTGGTAGTAGATTACCTGCAATTAATCACACCTTCCTCTGATAGAGATAGCACCGTGCAACAATTTTCTGAAATCTCCCGTTCCCTCAAAGCTTTAGCTCGAGAACTTAATGTGCCAGTTTTAGCTGTTTCTCAGCTATCTCGCGCCGTAGAACAAAGATCACCAGCTATTCCGAGGCTTTCTGATTTACGCGAAACAGGAGCTTTAGAACAAGATTGCGATATCGCTTTATTTATTTACCGAGAAGATCGCTATAATTCAGAAACTGATAAAAAGAATATTGCCGATGTGATAATAGCTAAGCATCGAAACGGCCCCTTGGGTCAAGTACAGCTTTACTTTAATGACAGAATTACCAGCTTTCGGAGTTTAGAAAAAGAAGAAGATATTTCTGATCTAGAAGGATTTGAAGAAGGATAAAAACACTAATAACTAATTCTCCAATACCACAGTTAAAGGCCTAACTTAATAATAATTCCAATCTCAAATTTTCGCGGATTGCAATTAACGACTTACGAGGTCAATTCAGTAATTGAATGTTGGATTTTTGAATTTTAAACTTAATTAATATAATGTCACTCCCTAAACCTATAGAACAAGTAAGTAAATTATTAGCTCAATTACCGGGCTTAGGACCACGACAAGCTTTAAGGTTGACTTTTTATTTATTACACCAAGATAAAGAAACTCAGAAATTATTAGTTTCCTCATTAACAAACTTATTTCAAAATATTTCCTTATGTCAAGATTGTTTTTTCCCATTTGAAAACAAAACTGAGGAAGTTCTATGTGATATTTGCCGAAATCCATCTCGAGATCATACTACTATTTGTGTAGTAGAAAAAGAAACAGATCTTCTTTCTCTGGAAAAAACCAATAAATATCGCGGCCTTTATCAAATTTTAGGAGGTCTTTATTCTAATATTGATGATAATAAAAATAAGAATCTAACAATTAATCAATTAATCAATAGAATAAAAAAAAGCGCTAAAACAAACAAACCAATAAGAGAAGTTATCTTAGCTTTAAACCCAACCTCTGAAGGAAACTTAACTGCTTTCCACTTAGAAAAATTAATTCGAGATCTAAATATGAAAATTAAAATTAGCCGTCTAGCTCGAGGCATTCCCACAGGAGGAGAGATTGAATTTACTGATAGCGAAACCTTAATTAATTCTTTAGAAGGAAGAAAATAATAGAAAAAACAAATTAAATTCCCACTAATATCTGCCACCTAACTAATTTATTTTTTCTTGGTCATTGGTAATTTTTTCTTTATGTTATCCCCAACTCACTCAAAATTTTTTACAAAATGCCTAATGAAAAGCATAATTCATAACATAATTCATGATTCTTAATTTATCAATTAACGACTTACGATGTCGTTAATTGAAGCTATAAAATATCCCGCTAGTCGCGGGATATTTTAGTAATCTTTACCTCCATAAAGGGTTGCCTATGTCCCTTTTTCTTTCTGTAACGGGTTTTAGAATGATATCTAAAGACAATCACTTTCTTGCCTTTACCTTCTTTAACTAATTCCCCTATTACTTTAACTCCGGGAATATATGGATTACCTAATAATAAATCTTCTTTCTCATCATCTAACAGAAGCACCTTATCAAAAACAATCGTCTTCTCACCTTCCTGAAGATTCTTAATTTTTTCTATTTTTAATTTATTATGGGGCTGATCAGGTGACACTAAATATTGCTTTCCTCCTGTTTCGATAACTGCTAGCATAATTTTATTTGGCTGATTAAGTTTAAAAATTTAAAAGATAAATTTGACAACTAATAAATAAACATAAAATAAGTATTTCTATATTAACAAATTTTAATAAAAAACTCAAGACCTTGTAATTATTGTGAAATAATTTAGTTAAAATTGTATTAATCGTTAAAAATAAAATCTCTAAAAATAAAATTGACCAAATTACATTTCTACTAGTTAAAAAATTAAAACCGAAATCATTAGCTCTTAAAATAACAGGAGCATTATCTCCAATTTTTAAAAACACTAACACCAAAAGCCAAACCGTTATGCCAAAACAGAGTAATTTTCCCAATTTAATTAGTAATTGACGGTGTTGGGTAATAAAAATTTCTAATTTATTAAACAATCTGGTGGTGTATTTCATATTAATAAGATAAACATTAATTTGGCGCCGTTAACGGGATTTGAACCCATGTTTCCACCGTGAGAGGGTGGCGTCCTAAACCAAACTAGACGATAACGGCAATTATCTATTCTAATTCCTGTAATTTTTCTAATTCCGCTTCTTTCTCCTGAATTTTCTGATAATATTCATTTTTAATAACTACAAGATCCTGAAGATCGGTTTCGGGAGGTAAATTTAATTTAATCATTTTTTCTTGAAAAACCTTCTTGAAATTACTTAGATCTTCATGGGTTAAGTTTTTTATCTCATCATTAATTTGCCGCCAAGAATTTTTTAATTCTTGAATCTCATTTTGCAATTGAAGCAATTTTACCTGTTTATCTGGCAATTGCTCATTAGCTTTCTCGTTATTATTAAATTCATAATTTTCTGAAAATTTTTCCATAATGTTATATATAAATATTTATTAAATAGATTAAATTCTAATATCTTTTAACTGTCCGGAATTCAGATAAAGGTTTAGATAATCCTTGGGCTGCAAGATAAATTTTTCTTCCATAATGTTTATATTTTATTCCATTTTTCCCTTAATTTAGCAATGGATTCTTCTAAATCGGCGGCATCTGGTTCCTCAACTTGTTCTTGTTTAACTTTATTAGTTGAAGTCAAAGATTCTTCTAATTTATCTTCTGGAAATGGCTCCTGAAGATCTACGAGAAAAAGTTTAAAAGATTTGGTATCCACTAATGATTTTCCTATTTGAAAATAATATTTAAGATTTGGGGCTGTGGGCTGTCTGCTCCAACGATTAACTACATATTTTATTACCAAACCCTTTGACTGAGTAGTTAATTCCCATTGCTCTTCACCGGTTTTTGGATTTTTACTCTTAACAAAACTGCCTAATCGCCAAACCCCTTCTTCTACCTGTCTCTGGGCATATTTTAAGCTTTCTTGATATCTTATTTTAGCTCTTTCTATTTCCTTCGCGGCTAATTGATCTTCTGTTAAAACTCGTCCCAAATCTTCAAATTTTACTGATTCAAATGGATCGCCTAACCACCTCTGGCCTTCGATCTCGTCATCTGTAACTAAAAAGACAGTACCCTGTTCAAAACTTCGCTTTTTACGCCTTAGACCAACTTTTAGTTGAGCTATTATAGCACCTTGATCAGTTATTAATTGCGATAACACTACTGAATCCTTTGAACTAGTTTCACTATCCTGAGAAGCAAGGATATCGTCTATATCGATCAAACTCAAATCATGATAATTATTACACCGACCCTCGATTAAATCCTGACCACAAAGAGGACAAACAGAAAAATATTTTTTAATCATTTCTTTCGCTTTTTCTTTGGCTCTATCCCTTTCTTCTTTAGCCAAACAGATTTCTTGTAATCGTTGCTCTATCTGCTGTAAATTATGAAGCGTTTGTTTTGTCTCAGAAGTTAATTTGGATTTAGCTTCCCAGAGTTGTTGCCTTATTTCTTCTCTTTCAGAATAATCCAAACGATACAGCGAAGAGTGATCGCTTATTTCCTCAAATTCTTCTGTGACTTTCTTTAGTAATTCTTTAGTTGGCTCGAGCAATAATTCAGCTTCCTCTTTTTTACGTTTAATTTCTTTGAGCTGATCTATTCGGGCTAAAGTTTTATTCAACTCGTTCCTAGCTTCTTCTTGAGAAGAAAAATAAACTATAGCAAAGCTATCTGTAGAATACTCTATAATCGCAGGATAAGCTAATAAAGGTTCATTACTTTCCGGATCAATTCCAAACTGAACAGGATCCGGTAAAGCCGGCAACTCATCAGTCAACGGATTAAAATTTTCTAACCTAATAATACGAGATTCATAATCTTGGCTCTCACGCCAAGCTTTCCATTGTTTATTTATCAAGAAAACTCGCGCCTTTTGCCTAGCTTCACTTATATTGTCACTCTCAAACAGAACTTTACTTGAATCTTCTTGTTCTAAAACTTTTAACGTCAAAAGCCGCCCTGAAGGCAATTGAGGAACCTCCTGAAAATTTAAGACATCCTTAACAAGCATTGTAATGCTGGCTCTTGGTTCTTTTTTCTGATTATCATACTCATATGCTACTTGATATTCTTTTCCATCGAGAGTAATAGTATCTGGATTATTTCTTAAAATTTCTTCTAGGTGTTCTGGAGAAACATATTCATTAATATTTAATTCTAAATTAATTTTTCCTTCTTGGATAGCTTTAAACATTTCTTGTTTAGAAGAAATACCATGAAGTTGGGTTTTATAAAATTCTTTTAAGTCATTGCGAGTAAAAATATTTGACATTTCTTTATCCAATTTGCCTCCGGATTTCAACCAAGCTTTATTGATAAGTTCTACAACCTTTAGATTTTTTTCCAGTAAAGGATAATCAATGTTATTCTCCATTAGAGCTTCAACAAAAACTTCAACAGCTTGTTCCCCGGTAACCTGACGTTTTTCTAGATCCACAATAGAACGAGTCTGCTTAAGATATAAACTAACTTCCTGAATAACTTTATCAGCCTCCTCATCATAATAAATTGACCTCGGCGCCTCACTAATAAATTGCGGGGCGATTTCTTTCAACCATTCTCGTTTTACCTGCTGATTAACTCTGGCATAAGTTTTATTAGTAGAAACAATCTCGGCAGCAACAATAAACTGAGGGTCTTCCCCAAAAGTTACCGAAGAAGGATGAATATAAAATCCCCACGACCCATCCTTAATGCGTTGATAAGCGTGACGACTATTATATTCTAATAGATTCTCTACTAAACCAGCGGCAATAGATTTTCCTATCGCGTCTTCGTCCCGACTTTCAGTAGCCCTAATACCGTTGCGATGAAGTACGCGAAATAGCTGATAACGAATATTTTGCACTTCTCTTAGAACCTTACTATTTAAAAAATTTTCCCTAGCCCAAGTGTCATTATAATCGTGAGCTTCGTAATCCTCCCAGACTTTTAGAAGCGTTAGAAAATCCGAAGTAGGAATTTTGAATTTTCTATGAGCTTCATCCGCTTCTTCTGTTTTTTCCTTAGGTCTGACAAAAACCGATTTATTTCCCAAAAAGGCCGCAATAGTGCAAATTGTTTCCACGCAATTATGTTTTTGAGCCTCAATAACCATCCGACTAATATGAGGTTCTAAGGGAAGTTCAGCCATTACTTCGCCAGTTTTAGTAATTTTTTCATCATCATCTAAAGCGCCTAAGGTTTTTAATGTTTCTAATGCTTGCTTAAAACTCTCAGAATCTGGAGGGTCAATAAAATCAAATGATTTAACATCTTCAATGCCCATTTGCTTCATCAATAACACCACGTGTGCTAAATTAGAACGTTTAATCTCTGGCACTTGAAATTCTGGCCTCATATAAAAATCTTCCTCAGTATACAGACGATAACACTCACCGGGTCCTAATCTTCCAGCCCTACCAGCACGTTGAATACATCCGCTCTTGGCATGCGGTTTGACAACTAAGGACTCTATGCCACTTTGGGGGTCAAATTCTGTTTGTTTAATCAAACCTGAATCTATGATATATTTAATTCCCGGAACAGTTACTGAAGTTTCTGCTATATTGGTAGCAACTACTATTTTTCTGGCTGAAGTTTTTTCAAAAATACGATCTTGCTCCTCAGCAGACATTTGACCATAGAGTGACAAGATTATTACTCCCTGAAGTTTTAATTTCTCAATTTCTTTAATAGTTTTATCAATTTCTTCTTGTCCGGGCATAAAAATAAGGATATCCCCTGTTTCTGTTCTTCCTATAATCTCTGCCACTTTATTAGCAGCTGCTTCTGTGTAATCTCTAGGACGTTCTGCTTCATAATGAATGTCAACAGGGTATAACCTGCCCGGAACTTCTAAAAGCGGAGAAGCGCTAAAGTAAGAAGCAAATTTTTCTTTTTCTAAAGTAGCCGAACTGACAATTATTTTTAATGGTTTTACATTAGCTTCTAATCTTTTCTTTTGTAATTGCTTCAGCAAACCTAAAGCAAAATCTATGTTTAAGCTACGTTCATGCGCCTCATCAACCATTACAGCTTCGTAATCTAAGAGTAGCTGATCTTCTTGAATTTTGCGCAATAAGATACCATCTGTCATAAAATTGATTCTAGTTCCTTCTGTGGTATGATCATCAAAACGCACTTGATATCCCACATCTTCTCCCACCTGACAATGAACTTGATCAGCCACAAACCGCGCTACCGAACGTGCAGCAACTCGTCTTGGTTGCGTAATAGCAATTTTTTTATCTGGCTCTAATGTTTCTAGTAAAAACAAAGGTATTCGCGTTGTTTTACCAGATCCGGTTTCTCCTACAATAATTGAAGTTGGATTTTGGGAAATCATTTCTTGAATCTCTTTTTTGTAAGCTAAAATCGGCAATTCTAAATCTCGCTCTTGTTCTGCTTTAGAAAATGATTTATTTTGATATTGTTGAGAATCAAAATTTTCTACCGCCATATTGATAAAGACACATTAAAAGGATTAGCCTTGTCATCAGCCTGATAGTAAATTTGCCCTGTCTTGCCTAATAATAGATGATAAACTAACAAAAACAACAAAGACGGCGCTTGCCCAATTAATACCGTCCTGTCAGAAGGAAAAATTAATTTTGCTATTTCTAGTAAACTTTTTTGAATTTTAGTTTCCAAATCGTCCTCACTAATATTATGGTAAATATTCTCAATATTAATACTAACTTCTGCTTGATAAGGTTTTTGTTTTATTTCTTGTTCTTGGAGCTGTTTACCCCAATTAGAAAACTTAGTAATTATCTCAGGGGGTCTTAAAACTGATACAGGTTGATGATCAAAAATTAGATAATGATGAGCTTTATCTGTGTTCAAAACCATTTCTGGAGAAAATCGATGAATTACCCCAAAAGCAGACAAAATAACTATCAGAGGATATTTATCTTCCAACTCAACAGCTGCTCCTTGAACCAATAAAACTAATTGCTGTTGCCATTCTAAAATAGTATTTTCATCTAATTGCTTTAAAGAAGGCAACTCTATTTTATTATAGATAATGGCTTCAGCATATTTATTATTAGAAAAATTGGAAGTTGTCATAAATTAATAGAATATATTAAATATATTATACTATTTTTTAAGATTTTTTGCAAATAAAATTAAAGAAAAAATACTCTGAATAAAAAAAGAGAGTACCCTTAAAGATACTCTCTTTTATAAAATAGATTGTACTGGTTCAGATGTATCTGAACCTAGACAGAGATCTATTATTATTCAAGTCATCATAAAACTAATTATGGCGTTCCATAACCAAATAATGGCATTGAAGCACCAAGTAATAACCACAATAGCCGGATCGCCTTTTACTGTTTCTAAGATAGCAATTACAGCTGCCAATACCGCTAATAAGGCAGCCGGTTCCCATTTAATTATGGGACCCTTCAATTTGGAATTAGAGGACTTAATAATCATTTTATACAGCACTATCACTAATATAATAAAAAAAATTATTGCTAAAACATTTACAAGAATCGTGATATTGTTCATTTTTTCCTCCTTGCGTTTTAAGTCCGCCGACTATTTATTTTATTGTCAAAATACGATAAAGTGTATATTATTAACTAAACCAATCTTCCAACTTTTCGGAAATAAATATTTCAACTCCATCATCCGACCAAAAATGTTCCGCTCTTCCCGCATAATCAGAACTAACGGTTCCAGTGTTGAACGAGTTGCCCCTATTCGAGGTTCGCAGAAAGAGCTTTCCATCTTCATCCCTCCGCCAATATTGAGTTGTGACGGAGTATGTGTTTCCGGAATATCCATCAAATTCGATAATAAGGATCTCCCCTTTTTTAACAGATCGAGGGTTTTTAATTGTGGTCACAACGCCATGGTGATCCACCAAATTAAATTCTTTCTGTTGTGGGTGGAGATACCTATATAAACTAGATACATCCACCGTTTTCCCTGAGGGGACTACTACATGGTACGATAGAATCTCATCAGGAATCAAATCGAACTCTGGAGAATGAGCTATTCTAGAGAATTCTTCTTCTCCAAAATTTGGATACCTAAAGGGGTATACCATCATATCCCACGGTAACATCTCCTCAAAAAATTTAATGAATTCACGGCACGGATAATATCTGGAATGCCAGTAATAAAATGAATGTTTCATTTTTTCCTCCTTGCGTTTTAAGTCCGCCGACTATTTATTTTATTGTCAAAAATACTAGAATATAATATTATAGCATATATCTTCAAAAATGTCAATGAATTCAAGCAATTTATCCAATAAAAAATTGAGTTGAATCTCAACCTAAGGAATCAGTTAGCTTAGCTCTTTATGACCAAAAAATAATCTCGACGCAAGAGTGATAGATTGACAATTTTAGACAGGATCGGCAAAAATAAGATAATCTTTAGCTTTCTCTGGCTCCAACATTAAAGCCTTAGACACTTCTTCCAAATGCATTCCCCGAGAACCTTTAACTAAAACTAAATCGCCTGCTTTAACTATCTCTTTAATCTTACCCGCAGCTTCCTGAGAATTGTTGAAAATGAACACCTTATTCTCTCCTAAAATTGTTTGAGCCACCTCGGCCGCTTTTTTCATCTCTTGACCAACGGCAACAAAAATATCAACTGATTCAGCTACCCATTTTCCTACCGTTTTATGGGCTACCTCTGTCATTTCACCCAATTCCAGCATATCACCCAGCACTGCTATTTTTCTTTGAAAAATTAATGCCTCATTGGCCGGCAAAACAATATTAGCTAGATCATCTAATAGCTCTAAAGCGGCAAAAACTGCATCAGGGTTAGAATTGTAAGAGTCATCTAAAAGCCAGACATTATGACATCCTGCTAATATTGTAGTACGACCAGCAGGAACATGATGGTTATTAAATCCTGCTACTATTTCTACGAGATTCATCTTCAATTTTAAACCAACACAACTAGCAGCAGCTAAAGCATAAATTTGCGGTTTACCAAAAATATCAATTATCTTGACAGGCACATAGCTGCCGCTATAAGACAAACGAAAATAACTCCCGACTCTAATTCGATTTTCGTCCCTTATCCCATAGAGTTTATAATCGTCAATTTTGATATCACCTTCTTTAAAACCAAAAGTTATTACTTGAGCTTGGGTTGAATTTTTAGCTTCTAAAACTTCTTTATTGTCAGAATTAAGAATTAAGGCTCCTTCAGGTGGCAATGATTTAGCTAAATAATAAAATTCATCTAATAATTCATTTTTGTTCTTAAAATTACAAAGATGCACCGGCCATTTTCCAATCCAAGTAATAACACCTATTTGGGGTTGGCATAAATTTATTAAATATTTAAGCGATCCCGGCCTATCCTCAGACATTTCCAGCACTAACACCTCCGGATAATTTTTATGTTTCCAAATAATAAGCCAAAAACCTTGCCAAAAATTTTTAAGCCACAACCAAACATTCCTATTAGCGGCCTGCCCTCCAATAATTGTAAGACAAACTCCAATAGGAATATTTTGATTTTCTGAATTCTGCCTAACTCTATAATGACTTTTTAATACCGCAGCCATAGCTTCTTTGGTAGAAGTTTTACCATTAGAACCCACAACTGCTATCACTAATGGCTGATAACGCCCTAAGATTAATTTTGATAATAAAATAAGAACGAATTGAATAAATTGCCGCTTCATATTTTAAATCTATTGAATTGGCGACTAGTACCTAATTCGTAAACTCTAATAAATTTTATTTCTCATCAGGAGGAATATTATAATAATTAATCAAAAATTGTTCTACCTCTCGAAAAGCAATAGTAACCGTGTAACTCGCTACATTTATGCTATTAGGACCATCTAATTTAACCAAAATTACAAAACGCGGATTAGTAGCTGGGAAAAAACCTACAAACGAATGGTAGTATTCGTCAGAATAACCCTTCTTATCAGTAAAAGCCATAGCTGAGGTGCCAGTTTTGCCAGCTAAACTATAACCTTTAATTTTAGCCTTACCACCGTATCCGTTAGTTATAGCATTAACCAACATAGAAGTTAAAGTTTCTGCGGTTTTAGGGCTAATTACTTGACGCGATTCTGGCAAGGCAACTATTTCTTGATAACCATTATCAAACTTAATAGCTTCTACTAAATAAGGCGTTACAGTAAAACCATTATTAGCAATAGCGGCATACGCCCTAATTAACTCTAGAGGCGTTACAGAGAGCCCTAAACCATAAGAAGCAGTTACAAAATTAATTGGATGCGCTTTAGGAAATTCTAAATTAGATAAATCGCCAGTAATTTCATTGGGTAAATCAATACCAGTTTTTTCATCTAAGCCAAATTTTTTAAAGTACGTTCTTAAATTCTCTCCTCCTATTTGTTGCTCTACAAAAATAGCTCCAGTATTAATTGACCGCTCTAGTACTTTCCTCATATCCACCTTTCCATAAACCGCATAATTATAATTAACAATTTTGCTATTACCCATTTGAAAAACCCCGGTATCAACATAGGTAGTATCTGGAGTTATCTTCCCTAATTCCAAACCAGCTGCCATAGTAAAAGATTTAATAACTGAACCGGGTTCATATCTAGATTCAACAGCTGGATTACGGAAAATGGAATAATCTTCTACTTGAGCAAAATTATTTAAATCAAATGTAGGCCAATTAGCTAATGATAAAATTTTACCAGTTTTAGCTTCCATCACAATAATAGTACCGCCTTTAGCAGATTGAGTTTTGATTAAATCAGCTAAAGCCTGCTCAGTAGCAAACTGAACATTTTTATCAATGGTAGTAATAAGGCTTATACCGTCTATTACTTCTTTTTCTCGCGATAGCAACGATCTTACTAATCGGCCAGTAGCGTCCTTTTTCCCCTCAAAGACACCTTGCTGACCAGATAAGATGGCGTCATAATAAGCTTCTAAACCATAGCGACCCTTTACTTCATTATCGGCGCCCTGCGAAACGAAACCTATAGTTTGACTAGCAAATGACCCAAATGGATAATGACGGCTTCTTTCTTCCTCAAAATAAACTCCCTTTAATTTTAAAGCTTTTATTGTTTCCACTAACTTTTCATCTTCTATATTTTTTAATATCGGTGCATAAGAACTATCTGGATTATTAATTTTGGCATAAATTTTTTCTTGAGATAAGGGCAAATATTGAGCTAATGTTTTAGTTGTTTGAGAAAAGTCATCAATTTCCTTAGGAACAGCGAATAGGGTGTAAATTTTTTTGTTAATAGCAACGGGAATAAGATTACCGTCTTTATCTTGACAATAAATTAATCCCCTTAATGGCATCAGGGTGGTTTTAGTATTATGCAAAGATCCGGCCTGAGCTATATAATCTTTATGATGCAACACTTGAAGATCAAAAAGACGCAAAATTATTAATACCAACACAAAAACTGCTAACCAATGCAACAAAATGATTCGCCGATTGTAATTTATCTTTTTATTCTTTTGAGGTTTTTTATAATAATAAGAATGTTTTTTATAATATCCAACCATAAATCTATAAATACTTAAAACCCCTAACCATGCCTAACTATTAGCTCTTTTTATAATAATTAAATAAAAAATGTTTAAATTATTTTATCAAAAATTAACGATAATTAAAAAATAACAACTTAATTAAAATCTTAATTAAAATCTAGTTAGAACTTATTGATAACTGTATCAAATTTCTGAGCTAAATTCCATTCTTTCCACACCAAATAATCCATTTTATCTACAGGAACCAGAGCATGTTGAGCTGCCCAATCTTGAAGTGCAGGCAACGAGACAATTTCTGCAGAATTTTCTTGTAATTTTGTAAGCTCATCTTCGGCTTGAGCAAGACTTTTTTTTAGATTATAAACTTGATAATCCAAAGCAATATTGCAACCAAATAAGAACAGCCACAGTATAATCACTGTTATCAAAGGAGAAAACAAAATGAAATTCGTTTTCACCCAGCCGGCTTCTACTGACATTTTTTTAGCCCGATAGGCGCTGAACCTCTTGTGACGTCTTTGAGGTTGAATGACCACTGGGGAATAAGATTTTTTAAATGATGAATTATTATAAATAATGGTCATAGTTTTGATTTTTTAGATTTTTTGTTATTTTTTTGCTTTATTTTTAGAATTAAGGAACAAATTAATTTTTTATCACAGCTCTTAATTTAGCTGACGCTGATCTAGGATTTCTTTTAATTTCTTCGGGTGTAGGTCGCTCTGGCTTTTTGGTTAGAATTTTTACTTTATTTTGCTTTTGGGCATCTCTAAAAACATTTTTAACAATTCTATCTTCCAATGAATGAAAAGAAATCACCACAATCCTAGCGTTAGGCGCAGCCACTTTTAAAGCTTGCTCTAATCCTTTTTGTAAATTACGCAACTCATCGTTAACAGCTATTCTTAAGGCTTGGAAGGTTCTAGCTGGAAAAGGTAATCGATGATTATCATAATTTCTAGGTAAAGTTTTCTTGAGCAAATCTACTAATTGGCTAGTTGAAACAAATCTATTTTTCTTTCTATACTCCTTTATGGCTTGAGCAATTCTAAAGGCGTACCTTTCTTCTCCATAATCCCTAAGTATTCTTTCTAAATCATTCACTGACCAATTATTTAAAATATCTCCGGCTGTCAAACCTTCTCCTTGATCAAACCTCATATCTAACGGCTCGTCTTTTTTATAAGTAAAACCACGACCTGATTCATCAATATGCCACGAGCACATTCCTAAATCGAACAGCACTCCAGCTATAGGAAAAAAATTATTTTGCTTAACTATTTCTTCTAAATAAGCATAGGAATCGTTGACTAAGATTAATCTATCAGAAAATTGTTTTTTTAAAGGTGCTAACTTAGCATAAAGATCTTGATCTCTCTCTAGGCCTAAAACTAAACCTTGAGGTTGATTGTGTTCTAAAATTGCTTTAGTATGGCCACCCTCCCCAATCGTAGCATCTATAAAATTTTCGTTGGGTTGAGGTTGAAGATAATTTATTACTTCCTGTAAAAGAACTGGGACATGCATAACTTCTAAAATAACTATTAAATACCCAATTCGCTTAACCTCTCAGCTATGTCGCCTGATTCTTTTTCAGTTTGTTTTTTATAATTCAACCAAGCATCTTCATCCCACACCTCTAATCTGTTATAAACTCCAACAATTACAATTTTCTTTTTTAGGTTGGCGTATTGGCGTAGATAATCAGGAATTAAAATGCGCCCCTGAACATCTAAGCCCACCATCATAGCTCCAGCTAACATTAATCTGGCGAAAGCCCGCGAATCAGCTTGAGACAAGGGTAAATTTTTTATTTTTTCTGCTAACTGTTCCCAGTCTTTTTTAGGATATAAAAACAGACAATTGTCAAGACCGCGAGTAATCACAGCCTCTTCTCCTAAATTAGACCTAAATTTAACAGGAATAGCTATTCTCCCCTTATTATCTAAATTAAAATGATATTCTCCTATTAACATATTTTATTTTTTGATTTTACTTATCCACAGACATCTAGGGTTATCCCCACATTTATCCACTTTTCTCTACTTGCTTCCATTCTAAACCATTTTTAGGTTCTAAGTCAACACTTTTAATATAAAAATAGACCTTTTGGTTAAAGGTCTATTTTTGCGACAAATAAAGGGTATTTCTAATCTAATTGGAAAAAATGACTTGATTTATCCACTACTTATTCACATAAAAATTTAAAGCGTATATTTTCTAATTAATTTCTGGCCACTAAAAATACTTCGGGATCTTTTTGAAGTGCTTTATTTTTATTTTCCGTTAGAACTAACTGGAAAATAGGTGGGAATATCTTCAAATCTAATTGATTAATTAATTCTAGGGCTTTATCAAAATCCCCTCTTTCTCTTAGAATTTCTATTGTTAATACTAAGGGCTCCTGACCATCTTGTTCTTGTTCCAAAATATCTATTAATCTATCGGTATATTTTTTATAATTACCATTTTTAATTTCGTTCTGTTTCTCTAAAGGAGATAGTTTATGGTTAAAATACCATAAGTACCACAAAGTGAATTTTTTCTGGTTAGAAGGTTCATTGAATTTTGGATCTTCTAATAAAATTTTTAAAGTAGCAAACCAATCTAAAGGCGCGAGAACCTGTTCCCACTCAGTTAATTCTTCATCCCCAACAGCGTATTCTTTGACCATGGGCAGATCGTTTTTCAAAAACACTTTTTGACACTGAGGACAACCTAAATAATTGGAACCTTCTGGAATATTCATAGGCGCTTCAAGATATGAGTCAGAATAAAGAACTCCGCCAATAGTATTACCGCTCAAATACTTCATCCCTCTAATTAATGAGGAGCAATTAGGGCATTTATAGATAACAGGCTGAATTTTCATAATGTTAATTAAAATACTAAAATTTTAGCTGTTTTGAGCTAAAATTTGTAGGAAGGTTTCATCTAATTAAATTATTAATTCTCGATCTTTATTTAATTTCCACAGTAGCACCAGCTTCTTCTAATTTTTTCTTGAGCTCTTCAGCGTCAGCAAAAGGTATATTTTCTTTTATTGGTTTAGGTGCGCCATCTACTAAATCTTTAGCTTCTTTTAACCCCAAACCAGTAATCTCTTTTACGATTTTAATTACTTGCAATTTGGTTTGCCCGCCATCCTTTAGGATAACAGAAACAGTATCTTTTTCAGCAGCTTCCGCGTTCGTGGTGGCTGCTTGAGGAGCTGAAGCTATTACCTGAGGCGCAGCTGAAACGCCGAACTTTTCTTCAAGAGCTTTTACTAATTCATTTAATTCTATCACCGATAAACCCTCGATTTCATTAATAAGGTCTTGAATATTTTTGGATAATTGTTTTTCTTCTGCCATATTATTTATGATTTTTAATTTTTATAATTTTAAATTTTTGACTTAATTTTAAATTTTTGACTTAATTTTTAATTTTTTAATTTAGTATTTTAATTTTTGTTTTAAGGCTGGTAATTTATTTAGTAATTTTGTGCAATTCGGTGAGTAATTTATAGATGTTGCCTTGGCAACGTGAAAGTCCTTAATTTTACTAGTTATTTCATCAACTCTCTGCTCATCCTCAAAAAATGAATTATAGGCTTTTATTAACTTTTTCCGCATCGGTGCTCCTAAAGCACAGCTTTCCAGTTCATCAAACTTACTGTCAGAATCAGCATATGGAACTTGAAAATTTAAGGGTGCATTAAGACCTGCTCTCTTTATCCAATCAAGAAATAGTCTTCTTACCTCTCTTTCTTCAGTCAGCGGTTTGAGTGCTTCAACTAAACGCATTTTTGGGTCTCTGTTTCGATCTATCCATCTCTTTACTTCATATCCATCATCTTTAGCACGAGTTGAATTGTCGTCAGGAAGGCTTGAATAGAACTTTTCAAAGTTCAATTCTTCGTCCATTATCGCAGATATCCTTTTAGAAAAAAGGGCGATTTTGGTCGCAATCTTCTCATCATGTCTCTGGAGATAATA
>MWBJ01000006.1 GCA_002069525.1 Parcubacteria group bacterium ADurb.Bin305
AATAATCTGTTTAGTCCCTTTTTGAAATCTCGCCTCTTCTATTTTACCTAGAGGGCCATTCCAAAAAATCATTCTTGCCTTAGCTATAATTTTCAAGAACTTTTTCTGAGTCTGAAGGCCAATATCTAAAATTTTATCTGACTCTTTCACTTCGTTGACCGCTCGATGCCTGACCTTATTGTCCTTATCGGCAACACAAAAATCCACAGGCAAAATTAATTTACAATTTGTAAATTTTAATCTTCTTGCCTCCTTCAACATTTCTGATTCGTATAATGACTGACCGATAGTAAATCCTATACTTTTAAGCAAAGTATTAGCTAATCCGCCGCCTATTAATATATAATCTACTTGTTTAGAAAAATTGTTAATTAAAGGAAGTTTATCTTTAATTTTAGCTCCACCTAAAATTGTCACTATGGGTTTGTGAGAAAAGGTTAAAAAATCTGATAATTGTTGAATTTCTTCTGTGAATAACAAACCGGCGTAACTAGGCAAAAATTTCGTAATAGCGCAAACAGAACTATTTTTTCTATGCGACACAGCAAAAGCCTCATTAATATAAACATCGCCTAATTGAGCTAATCTCTGAGCAAATTTTAAACTATTATTTTCTTCGCCGCTATAGAAACGAATATTTTCCAAAAGAATTAGACTACCTAAAGGCAGTTTATCGATCTTTTTTCTTAGACTACTATTAATTTTATCAGGAATAAAATAAACTTTTTCCCGTAGCGTCTTAGATAAATAATGAGCAATCGGTTTCAAGCTAAATTCTTTTTTCTCGTTGGTATTTTTTGTATTTGGAGTCGGCTGACCTAAGTGAGAAATAAGAATTATTTTAAGAGCTCCGCTCTTTTTTAAAAACTTAATGGTCGGCAGGACTCTCTTAATTCTATAATCGTCAACTACCTCACCCTTTTGATTAATTTCTACATTAAAATCCACCCGCATTAATACTCGCTTTTGGAAAACAGCTTCTTTGGTTAATTTGTTCATGGTACTCCGGTAAAAATCAAATAATCTATTTAATTTCGTATGTTACAATTAAATTTACATTGATCTCATTAGTACCAGTTTCAATGGGCGCAGAACTAGCTACTTCTGCTGTTGGAGCCATTACTGGCTGTGTTAAGTAATTTTTATACCTCGAGTCATTACTTGATTCTGTCACATTTAATATTCGTCCTAATTTAATATCGGTCTGAGAAGAAATTAATTTAGCCCTCTTCTCGATTATATTTAACGCTTTAATTCTGGCTTGATTTTTATAAACTTCTTCATCGTCTATTTCAAAAGAAATATTAGAAATCTGATTAACACCATGTTCTGACAATCCCCCTATAATGGTGTTGATTTTATCAAAATCTCGTATTTTAACCGCTACGGTTTGCGTTAATTCATAACCAATAATTTTAGGAGGACAGCTAATAAATTGATCTTCTTTGGGCTGGCGACACCAAGAATAATCATATTGAGGATTTAATGAATAATTAATAGTTTGAATATCCTCTGGTTGGACGCCGGAAGATTTAATAAAATCAATAACTTTTTGCGTTTTAGTATTATTCTCTGTTTGCACAACTTCGGCCTCTTTTCCTTGAGTAATTACAGAAAAATTCAACTTAGCTATATCAGGTTTAGCAAACACTTGCCCGGTGGCAGAAAAAGAAATAGACCTGTCGGGATTAATTATATTTTGAGCTTGTCTCCAATTAAGATAAGACCAACTTAAAAGACTTATTCCTAACACCACCACTAAGACCAAGCTAATTTTAGTTATAAAAGATTGTAATTCTTTAATCATAATTTTATTAATTAATATTTTAATCTTTAAATATAGTCGACTTGTTTTCTTGATTAGCGTCTTCATTGACAAAAACTTCACGAGGTTTAGCGCCATCACCGGGACCAATCACCCCTCTGCTTTCTAATAAATCCAACAATCTGGCAGCTCTAGCATAACCAATTTTTAATTTTCTTTGCAAAAGTGAAGCAGAAGCCTTTCTAAATTGCACAACTGTCTCGTAAGCTTCAGGATACAACTCATCATCTACGTCTTCGTCGACTAACTCATCTAAATCAATAACTTCATTAGACGCAAGACCCATATTGTTATGACCGCCATTATAATCATGAGCCTGCAATTCATCTTCTAACTCTGAAGTCTTATCTACCTGAGAACCGTTTTCTGTTAAATCTTCTTTTTGCTTAACAATAAATTTTACCAACCTATCTATTTCTCGCTCTGAAACATAGGCGCCTTGGATACGCCGGGGTTTAGAACTCTGGGGTGATAAATATAGCATATCTCCATGCCCTAATAATTTTTCAGCGCCAGCCATATCTAAAACAGTTCGAGAATCAACTTGAGAAGCTACCTGAAAAGCAATACGTGAAGTAATATTAGCTTTAATTAATCCTGTCACTACTTCTACTGATGGTCTTTGGGTAGACACCACTAAATGAATTCCAATTGCCCGAGCCATTTGAGCAATTCTAACTATAAATCCTTCCAAATCTCTACCATAAAACATCATCAAATCAGCTAATTCGTCAACCATAATTACAATATAAGGTAAAGTTGACTCTTTATTCTCAATCATTTTTTTATTAAAGCTCGTAATATCCCTAGCCCCATAAGCAGATAGCAAGTCATACCTTCTTTCCATTTCTTTGATAGCCCATTTCATAGCTGGAATAACCTTTTTATGATCAGTAATGACAGGCGATAAAAGATGCGGCACACCATTATACCGAGTCAATTCCACTCTTTTAGGATCAATTAAAATTAGGCGCAAGGATTCCGGCGAATTCTTCATTAGAAACGAACATAAAATAGAATGAAGACACACACTTTTACCGCTACCAGTAGCTCCTGCCACTAATAAATGGGGCATCTCTGCTAAATCAGCTAAAGCTATTTCCCCTTTCACGTCTCTACCCAAAGGAAAAGCTAAAGAAGGCAGCCTTGATAAATCTAATTCTTTTAATAAATTACCTAATCTTACCAAAGCAATCGATTTATTAGGCACCTCAATACCAACCATTGACTTACCGGGAATAGGAGCCTCAATTCGCAAAGGGTGAGCAGCTAAAGCCAAAGCTAAATCATTTTGTAAAGCAGTGATAGAAGATAACTTAACTCCTTCTGCTGGTTTTAAAGTATATTGAGTTACTGTTGGCCCCACATTAACTTCCCCCATTTCCACCTCAATCCCAAAACTTTCTAAAGTTCTTTTAATAATATTAGCATTAGCCCGAATATCGCCACTCGATGGTCTAGAACTATCTGTATCCAATAGATCTATCGGCGGCAAAACATAATTAGTCTTTATTTTTATCGGTATTTCTTTTTTTTCTTTCTCCCGCGTCTCTCTATTTTTGGAAACTAAATTTGTAAAAAAATTGTTTTTTTTAACTTCGGGCGCTGATTTCTCCTCCCCGGCAATTAGCTGATTTTCAGTTGTTGAGCTTTCCATTCCTGCGCTAGCTATCATTTCATTGACCGTTGGTGTAACTACCGGTGGCACCTTAGAGATAGGCAACTCTTTTTTCTTAGAAAAAATTCTTATTGGCTTTCTTAAAATTAACACCCAGCCAATCGCAAACAAAGCAAGATAAATTACTATTAAAGCATAATTATCTAAGTACTTGGCAAACCAAACACCCATTTTACCAAAAATCCCCCCGCTGTTGTCTTTAAAAATTTCCACAACGGACAAACTAGCAAATAAAATCAAAAAAGCGCCTAAATAATACAACCAATCAACTCGCCAACTTCCTGCCCCTGCCCTGAAATAATAATAAGCCAAAATCATCAATAAACAAGGAAACAAAAAACTACCCCAGCCAAATAAATAATTAAAAACGTTAAAAATAAATTGGCCTACTGAGCCAGCCAATCCAAAGCAACTCAATAAAAAAATTATAGCGAGAGTGAGTAATAATACTCCAATAATACTTTGTTTAATTTCTGGCTCTATAACAAACGAAGTACCCTGACTGTTCTCTAGCATTCTTGGGTTGTTATAATTTTGGTTTGATTTATGATGTTTCTTTCTGCTCATTATTATTAATATATTTAATTAAACTATTGATAGTATAACATAAAAAATTTAAAAATAAAACAAGACCAAAGTGTATTCTCTAAAACTAATTATCTATTTCTATTCGCTTAAATTGACTAGTTTTTCCTGAAAGTATCTTAATATTGGATTTCGAGATATGAAAATAACCAGCTAATACTTCTTTAACTGCTTCATTGGCTCGTCCTTTAACTGGCAATTCAGTTACCCAAACAGTATAATAATTATCAGCTAAACGTTTAATGCGTTGCTGGGAGGCTTTTGTTTTTACTTTTACCAAAATTTGCATAGCGCAAATTGCTGATTTAGAAATGATATATTACATCTTTCCTTTCGACTATAATTGACCAATGCTTCCGTTTAGCATAATTATACAGTTTTCTATTAGGATTAAAACAAATAGGTTTAGCTACCTGCTTTAAAAAACTTATATCGCTTTCTGTATCCCCTACACCTACAGAATGTTTAAGGGTTAAATTTTCTTTATTAACAGCTCTTTGTAAAATTTTAGATTTATCCAAAATCAAATCCAAATGAAGAATTTCTCCTGTAAATTTATTGTGCTCGTCAATTTCGTATAATTGACCGTAGACCTTGTTAAAACCCATTCTTAAACAAAACTCTTTAACAATTTTTTGGGGAGAATGAGAGATAGCTAAAAGATAATATTTTTTATTTTTCAATTGATTTACTAAATCTCGAGTATATCTATAAGTCCTGTTACCGTGAAAATCTATTACTTTCTTAGCTATCTTAGCAAAATCTTTATATCTCACCCCTTTAATATTTAATCTAAACGCTTGAATAACCGCCTCAATATACTCTTCATAAGAACCTTGTCGATCCAACCATTTTTTTCTGCTCTCTTCAAATATCCTAGCGGCTTTTACGGGAAAAATACCAGCCTGAATAAAAGCATCAGTTAATTCTATAAGCAAACTGGAACGAAAAATAGTTCCGTCAATATCGAAAATTGCTACTTTCTTTTGTGGCTTAATCATCTTTTTTAAATATAACTAAATTAGTGTTAATTTGTTTTAACTTCTTAAACTTAATTAATATTTTAACCTATTTTATCAAAATACACAATTTTTTAAAAACCAATCTCCTGCCAAAGAAATAGAAAATAAACCTTAAACAGGAGATGAAATGCATAATAATACCCCTTATAATACCAAAACCTCATATAAGGAGCAAAAAAAATTAGTTAAAATGTTTATTATTAGCCCTGAGATATCGTATCTTCAAGAGTGTCTTAGAAAAGACCCCTTGATAGTCTGCCAGTACCACTCTTGACAAATCAATTTTAGTATGATATAATGCAAACAATCTCAATGGCAATATTTATTGATCCAGAATTCCGGTCACTTCGAAACTGGTAAAACGGTGGGGCGAAGTGGCCGGAATTCTGGATCAATTAATGTACCTTAAGATTATTGACAAATTTACAAACCAGACTATAATTAAACATTATCAATAGATTAGCACCAATAAAATAACACTTTTAAAATCCGCTAATCTGTAGGCAACCAAAACTGCTTGCTAAAATAAGTTTTGGTAGGATTTTTCGCAGATGGGTATTTTGGTCTTGGCTGGAATACACCTCGGGAAATCTCTCGCCTCCTCGTTCCGAGGAGTTTGCCTATAGATTAGCGGATTTTAAAATGACTAATTATGCAACAACATAATTTAACCAAACTAAGTAAATTTTTTATTGGTTCTTTTTAATTTTTGAAAAATTTTTTTAAGCTCTTGTTTTTTCGTGGATGCCCTGCCAACCAAAACACCATCTGCAACTGACGATTGAGCGAAAAGATTAATATTGGCGCCAGTCACAGACCCACCGTATAAAATTGGCATCTTAGAAGCTATATTTTCTGAAAAACGGCGAGCCACCCAGAAACGAATTAAACCTATCATTTTATTAATATCATCAAGGGATTCTGGCTGACCTTGACCTTGATTATGTGAGCTAATAGCCCAAATAGGCTCATAAGCTATTATAAAAGTATCACCGGCGTTTAATTTAATTCCCGCGAGATTATTATTTAATTGTTCAAAAATACATTTTTTAACTAGAAAACTATCAACGTCTCGTTTTTCTTTTTCTCCAACACAGATAATAGGAATTAAATTATTAACTAACGCGGCTTTTATTTTTTGATTTATCATATAAGCTGTTTCCTTGAAATATTGTTGCCGTTCCGAATGCCCAATTAACACATAACGCGCTCCGGCATTTTTTAACATTTTAGGAGAAATACCACCGGTAACTGCCCACCTATTATGCCAAAAAACATCTTGAGCCCCAAGAGTTATTTTTTTTGCTAACACCTTATCTGCATTGATTATTTGATTCATTAAATATAAATAAAGGCAAGGTGGCAGAACAATTATTTTAGAAAATGGGTTTGATGGCCTCGCTTCCTGACTTATTGCTTCTTTAATAACCTCTAATAACTCCAGAGCTTCTTCAGCAGAAGATGGAGACATTTTCCAATTAAAAACTAAATATTTTTTGGTCATATAATTTATCGTAAATACCAGCTAAATCACTATTAGAAATTAGAAGATATTGACGCCGATTATAGTTAAAGTTGTCACAATACCCCCAGCTATCAAAACCCCTAAACTGACTAACCCGAAAGCAACTATTGGGTTAATATTAAATAAAAAAGCCGCTACTGTTCCTGTCCACGCCCCAGTTAGAGGCAAAGGAATAGCTACAAAAATTACCAAAGCTAGACTGCCCCATTTTTTAAATTGTTCATTAGTTTTAGCCTTGGTCCGACTAAATAACCAATCAAAAAATCGATCCATAATTTTAAAATGCCTGCTTAAAAAATCTGAAAAATATCGTAAGAAATAATATAGTGGTAAAATTGGCAAAATATTGCCCAGCACACTTAAAAATAAAGCTTTGGGCCAAGAGAATTGAAACATCCCTATGGCTAAAGGGATAGCGCCCCGTAATTCTACCAACGGCGAAGCTGCAATTAAAATAGTATAGAGTTCTTGAGTCATTATAATTATTCCAATAAATTAACCAACTTAGGGGGTTATAATTAAGGTTTTATTTTTCAAAATAGCGATCGTTTTCTCAAAATGGACTGCCACTTCTCCATTGCGAGTAGAAAAACTACCATCTGGATTTTCCTTGATTGCTCCACTCTTTAAAGTAATCATCGGCTCAAGAGCCAAAACCATTCCCGCCTCCAATCTAAGCCCCTTATGAGGATAACCACAATTGAAAACTAAAGGATCTTCGTGAGCTTGATAACCTACTCCATGACCAACTAAATCTTGAATAACTGCGAATCCATTTTTTTTGACATAGGACTCAATAGTGTAACCTAAATCCCCTAAAGTATTACCAGCTTTAGCTACTTTAATAGCCCGCCTTAAAGCCTCCTCGCAAACAGCCATCATTTTTTGATATTGGGGACTTACTCTTACGACTCCAACTGTTTGAGCCATATCGGTAAATAAATTTTTGTATCGCATTCCCAAATCTAGAGAAACTACGTCACCTATTTTAAAGACTATTTTATTGGTGGGTACGCCATGAACAATAACTTCATTAACTGATACACATAAACTATTAGGAAATGGTTTTTGAGCAAAATCCGGCTGATAATTTAAAAAGGAGGGAAAACCTCCTTTTTTCAAAATTAAATTATAAGCTAAACGATCAAGATCTAAAGCAGTCACCCCGGGCTTAACTGATCTTTGCAATACGGCCATAATAGAAGATAGAATTTTTCCTCCTTCTTGTAAAATTTTAATTTCCTCTCTAGATTTTAAAGTCACCACTTTAATAAAAATTAAATTACTCTAATTAACTAAATTAACTAAATTATAAGACCCAATTACTAGAACCTTAATCTTACTTAAGCTTTAATCTTATTTAATGCTTTTTAAGCTAGCCAGAATACGATAATGCACTTCCTCCATAGTGCCTTCCCCATTTATTTCTATTAAACGCTTCTGTTTTTGAAAATACGAAATAACTGGTTTAACTTCTTTATGAAAAAAAGCAATTCTGTTTTTAATAGCGTCTGGGGTATCATCCGCGCGACATTTCAATTTCCCTCCACAATAAGGACATTTTTTCAAGGTTGGATTAAGTTCTAAAGAAACTATTTTGCCACAATTAGTACAAATTCGTCTAGCTAATAATCGTTTAGTAACTTCTTTTTCAGATACTTTCAAATAAATAGCACGATAATTTGTTCTTCCTAACCAATTAAAAACCTCTGTTAATAATGTAGCTTGTTCCAGCGATCTCGGGGAGCCTTCTAAAATCACTCCTTTATTTAACGGAATATAAAGCAATTTATTCAACCAAAGATAATTAGTTAACCAATTAGGAGCTAGATGGCCTTTTTTTAACGCGGCGCTCAATTTCTGACCAAAAACAGTTTTATTTTCAGCTATCGCCCTTAATAAATCTCCGGTGTTAATTAACTCAAGGGAGAATTTTGATTTCAACAAAAGCGCCTGAGAACCTTTACCTGCCCCTGATAAACCTAATAAAAAAATATTTAAAATTTTAGACTGTTTCATATTCCCTCATCATTAATTGTGATTCAATAGCTTGATTAATCTCAATAGCTACCTCTACCATAATCAGTAATGAAGTACCGCCTATAGCTATTGTAGTAATACCAGTGAACCTCTCTAATAGAATAGGCACTATTGCTATGATACCCAAAAAAATAGCCCCAAATAATGTCAAATGATTAACAGTGGTAGACAAAAAATCTGTAGTAGTTTTTCCCGGTCGATAACCCGGAATAAAACCACCTTGTTTCTGTAAATTCTCAGAAATAGAATCTGGTTCAAAAACAATAAAAGTATAAAAATAGGTAAAGAGAAATACTAAAACAAAATAAATAATTAAATACCAAATTGATTGAGGCCCGAAATTTTTTAAAGATAAAGACAATTTTAGGAGGGTTGGGCTTTTACTATTAGCTAATAATTGCCCGAACATTGATGGAAACATTAAAATAGAAATAGCAAAGATAATGGGAATAACGCCTGCTTGATTAACTTTAAGAGGTAAATAACTGCTCGCTCCTCCATAAATTTTAGTTCCCCTGACTTGCTTAGCATAATGGACTGGTATTCTTCTTTCTCCGCGAGATACTATAACTACCCCCACAATAATAAATAAAGCTAACAGCAAAAAGCTAATTAAATTATAGATTTGAGTGGTTTGAATATTTAAAAAAGTAGACAAAAATTGACGCGGTAAATCAATTACGATACCGCTAAAAATAATCAAAGAAATACCATTACCTAGTTTTTGCTCAGTAATTATTTCCCCTAACCACATTAAAATCATACTAGAAGCTACTACAACTACTATATTTCGCAACCAATCTAAGGGTGAACTAATAATAACTGCCTGCTGACTTCTCAATAAAGACAGCATTGCAAAACCTTGAACTGCGGCTAAAGGAATTGTGGCTATCCTAACATATTGTTCAAATCTTTCTTTTTCTTTTCCAGTTCCTTCTTTAAGCATTTCTTTAAGAGAAGGAAAAACAATAGTTAATAATTGAAAGATAATACTCGCAGTAATATAAGGACCTATACCTAAAAAAGCAATAGAAATATTAGATAAAGCGCCGCCGGTAAAAATATTAAACAGACCAAACATTTGATTGGCAGCAAAAAATTGTTCCAATTGATTAACATTAATTCCCGGCAATGGAATATTGGCCATCAGTCTAAATACAGTCAAGCATAATAAGACAATTAAAACTTTCTTCCTCAATTCTGGCACCTTAAAAAGAGCAAAAATATTTTTAAACATACCTAATTAACTGAGATAACTAATTACAATTTTACAATTAAATTTTATAGACATTAATTTTCTAAAATTTGACCACCTGCTTTGATAACTGCTTCTTTCACTCCTTGCGACACCCCGCATTTTTTAATAGTGTACGCTGCGCCTAGGGTAACTGGTTCTACAATTTTCACTTTTAATCGACGACGTGCCCCTTGTGGAATTAAACCTTTTTGAGCCAACTGGGTTGGAGTAATAACCTCTGATTTAGGAAAAGCTTTTTTAATCTCTTTAAGTTTAACAACCACAGTCTCGGTTGTCTTTTTGGAGTGAAAACCTAACCCTCTTTTTTTAGGAAATTTCAAAATTAATTCTCTGACCTCTGGTTTAATTTTAGCTCCAGCTCTAGCTTTTTGTCCTTTCTGCCCACGTCCGCTATAAGTACCTCTTTTTCCGCCTCGTCCAATTCTTTTTTTTGTTTTTCTAAATTTAGAAATTGTTAATTGATGAACTTGCATAATATTTATTTAGGCTTAGCTTGAGCCAACTGCTCTAAAGCTTTCAGGGTAGCTCGACTATTGCTAATAGAGTTAGTAGTGCGCCCTATTATTTTAGCTGTGACATTAGTCACTCCACCCAATCTCAAAATAGACCTCACTACTCCTCCTGCCACTACTCCTTTTCCTTCTTTAGCTGGTTTAATAATAACTTGGGCTGCGCCTTCTTTGGCCGCTACTTCAAAAGGAATAGTTCCATTTTTAACAGGAATAGTAATAAAGTGTTTCTGGGCATCAGCAGTGGCTTTTTCAATAGCTTGAGCTACATCTTTACCTTTTCCAATACCCAAACCAACCCTAAAATTACTTTTATCTCCGACAATTAAAGTTACTCTAAAACTTAACCGCTTTCCCCCAGCTGTTACTCGACTGACTCGGCTAATATCTAAAATAACCGTTTCGAAAGTATCTTTAATATTTTTATAATTTTTAGCTTTTCGCATATAATTGTATAATATTAAAACTGTAAACCAGCAGCTCTCGCTGCTTCAGCTAAAGCTTTCAGGCGACCATGGTATTTATTACCCCCACGATCAAAAACTACTTTTTTGATGCCTTTTTCCTGAGCTTTTTGAGCAATTAATTTACCGACTTCTTGAGCCTGTTCTGTTTTAGTGAGTCTTTTACCTTCTTTTGGCTTTCGAGGTGATAATTCTAAGTCTGAAGAACTAACTAAAGTATATCCTAAGCCGTCATCAATAACTTGAGCATAAATATGAGAATGAGACCGAAACACAGAAAGACGAGGACAAGCTGTGGTTCCCTTAACTTTACTGCGTACTCGTTTATGTCGCCTTTGTTTTAATAAATGATAATGTTTAGTATTTTCTTTCACGGATTAAATTTCTAATTTTAAATTTTTTTAAAATTTTAACGATTATTTTTTGGATAATTATCTCGAGGGTTATTTCACATTTTAAGCGGTAGTCCCAGCTAATTTTTTACCAACTTTCTTTCGAACTACTTCATCAGCATATTTTATCCCTTTAGCTTTATAAGGGTCCACTCTTTTTTGAGCACGAATTAAAGCCGCAAATTGAGTTACTTTATTTTTTGAAACACCTTTTACCTTAATTTTGTTTTTATCTACCAACACCTCAAGCCCTGCTGGAATTACTAATTTAATAGCATTAGCATAACCGATTTTAAGAACTAAATTTCCCCCCTCTACTTCAGCCTTAAAGCCTACTCCATTAATTTCTAAATCTCGGCTATAGCCATCTTTAACGCCAGTAATAACATTCTGCACCTCAGATACTAAAGTCCCCCACAATCGTGAACTAGACTTTGTCTCTTTCTGGGGTTTAATTATAATAGCATCATTACCTAAACTAACATTAAAACCTGACGGAATAGTTAATGAATCTTCCCCTAAGGGACCTTTAGCCACCAAAGTATTATTATCCAATCGTACTTCTACTCCTAGAGGAATTTTAATGGGTTTTTTGCCTAAACGAGACATAAATTTGAATTATTTTAATTAAACTACCAAACTTCTATTAAAATTTCTCCCCCGACTTTTTCTTGTCTAGCTTTTTTATCAGTCATCACCCCTTTAGGAGTTGAGACTATTCTAACACCTCGGTTTCCTTTATAAGGCCACAGTTCTTTGGTTTTCCTATAAACCCTTTGAGAGGATTTAGATACTTTCTTAATTTCATTAATGGCTGGTTTTTTCCCATCATAAAGTAACCCTATATTTATCATATACTTAGGACTTCTGCCTATTTTATCTACCTCATTAATAAAACCTTCTGACTTTAAAATCTGTAAAATTTCCCAATTAATTTTAGAAAATGGAATTTTAAGCGAAGCTTTATTAACTAAATAAGCGTTTCTAATTCTGGTAATCATATCCGCAATTGGATCAATCATATAATTTGATAATTTATATAAATTAATTTTACATTAATTAATTAAAAATACTAATATTTTACCAGCTAGCTTTTCTAATGCCGGGGATTTCTCCTTTAGAAGCTAATTCTCTAAAACAAATCCTGCACAAACCAAAATCTCTCAGATACCCTCTTTTTCTACCACAACGCCAGCATCTTCTTACTGTTCTACTGCTGTATTTTGGTTTTTTTTGAGCCCTAGCGATTACTGATTTTTTAGCCATACTTAAACTTTTAGATTATTAATAATTTACTTAATGAACTTAATTAAAATGATTTTTAGGAGTTATCTAGTCTAATTTTTTTCTAAAGGAAATCCTAAATTTTTAAATAATTCAATGCTCTCTTCTCTATTGCGTGCCTTAACTACAAAAGTAATTTCTAACCCTGTAGTTAAAGCTAAATTATCTTTACTGATTTCTGGAAAAACAGAACAATCTTTAATACCATAGCTTAAATTTCCCTTTTCGTCAATATTTTTTAAAGCTAGACCCCAAAAATCTCTAACTCTAGGTAAAACAATGTTAATAAATTTATAAATAAAATCTTCCATTCTTTTACCTCGCAAAGTAACTTTTAACCCGACAGGCATACCTTGCCGAACTTTAAAATTACTAATAGAAGTTCTGCTGGGCCTAATTGCCGGCTGTTGTCCAGTAATTAAAGCTAGATTCTCGCTTAAATGCTTTAGTGTCTCCTCGGAATTTTTAGCGCCGGCCAGTATTCGACCTATCCCTATATTAATCACTACCTTCTGAATTCGAGGCACACTAAGATCATTAGAATATTTAAATTGCTTCTTTAAAGCAGGTTTAGCTATTTCTTCGTATTGTTTTTTATAAGAGTCTTTCATTAAAAAAATTAAAATAAATTAACATTTAAATTTTAGCGCCGCACTTTTTGCAAACCCTAATTTTGTTTTTTTTATTATTTTTGCCGACTGCAACCTCAAACCGATAACCTATTCTAACGGGCTTCTTGCAATTAGGGCAAACTAACATAATATTAGATCGCGATACTGGACGACTTACATTAATAATCTCACCCTTCTCTCCTTGTCTTTTAGGTTTTTGAATAGCCTTAACCATATTCAATCCCTCAACGACTACTCGATTTTGAGAAATTAAAACTTTGGTTACCTTGCCGGTTTTCCCTCGATCCTTACCTTTTATCATTTTAACTAAATCACCTTTTTTGATATTCATTTTTTTATTCATACAATTTAATCAAGAAGATAATTAAAATTACACAATTTCCGGAGCTAAGGCACTTACTTTATCGTAATTTTTTTCTTTAATTTCACGTGGCAAAACGCCTACCAAACGATTACCTAAAGGTTCTTTTTTGTCATTAACTAAAACCACAGCATTAGTGTCAAATCTAATATAGGAACCGTCGCTGCGTCTATAAGGTTTTTTTTGCCAAACTACTAAAGCTTTAACTACCTGACCTTTTTTTATTTCTCTATGGGGTTCAGCTGCTATAACAGAAGCAGTTATCAATTCACCTATCTGCGCATATTTTTTATATGAACCGCCAATTACATGAAAACAGCGAACTAATTTGGCGCCACTATTATCTATAACCTTTAAAATTGTTCTGGGTTGTATCATAGCACTTTATTTAAGCTAAACATTTAATTTTCCATCTTTTTTCTTTCGATAACGGCCTAGTTTCTTCTATAATTACTTCATCTCCTGTATGAAATTGATTGCCTTTATTATGGGCTTTAAATTTTTTACTAACTCGATAATACTTCTTATATTTAGGATGTAATTTTAACCTTTCAACTTTAATAACTGCTGTTTCCATCATTTTATCAGAAACAACCACTCCTTTCAATTGCCTAATTTTTTTCTTTGATAATTTATTATCCATATTGATTTATCCCTTAAAAATTATTCTTAATTTTTAGTATTTTTTAGTATTGGTGTATTTTTTAAAATTTAAATCATTTATTACGATTTCATTTTCTAGATTCTTTTTCATTGCTCTTCATAATAGTTAGAATCCGAGCAATATCTTTTTTAAGTTGATGAATAGCTTTAGTGTTTTTTAATTTTCCTAATGATAAATTAAATTTCATCTCTTGCAATTTTTTTTGAGATTCATTTAATAATTTTTTCAAATCAGCTTCGTTTTTATTTTTTAAATCTTTAGTCTTCATAAAATTAAATAACGAATTAAATAATCAAATAATAGATATTAAATTTAAAAATTATTCTTTTTTAATAAATTGAGTTTTAATGGATAGTTTAGAAGCCGCTAAACGAAACGCTTCTCGAGCCGCATTTTCACTCACCCCGTCTATTTCAAAAATGACTCTGCCGGGTTTTACCGGAAAAACATAAAACTCCACATCCCCTTTTCCGCCTCCCATAGTCACCTCAGGCGGTTTTCTCGTAATAGGTTTATCGGGAAAAATTCTCATCCAAACTTTACCTTCTTTACGAAAAACAAAAGCTATAGCTTTCCTAGCTGCTTCAATTTCTTTAGCGGTAAGCCATTTTTCCTCCAAAGCTCTCAGTCCATATTTACCAAAAGTCAAAGTAGTTCCTCTTGTATCTACTTGGCGAAAACGACCTCTACCTTTCTGCATTTTCCTATGTTTAGTTTTTTTGGGAGCTAACATAATAATTAAACGTAAAACTTATAGACCAAATATGTTTTATATAATTTTAAAATCTTGCACTTATTTTAATCATTTTTTAGTTATTTTTTCATCTGCTTTACCTTGCTTATAAATCCAGACTTTCACACCGACCACTCCATAAGTGCAGTGAGCCTCAGAAAACCCATAATCAATATCTGCGCGCAAGGTAGACAACGGAAGCCGTCCATCACGCAACCATTCATCTCTCGCAATCTCATTACCATCTAATCTTCCAGAAAGCATAATTTTAACCCCCTGAGCTTCTCTATGCTGCCTTACTCTGCTAATATATCGTTTCATTACCTGACGATACAAAACTCTTTTTTCAATATCTTCAGCCGCGCTTTCAGCTATTATCTGAGCTGAGATATCAGGAGATTTAACTTCCTCAATAACTAAATTTATTTTATACCGATTTTTAAGTAATTTAGTTAGTTGTTTTTGCAATTTTTCTATTCCCTGCCCCTGATGACCAATAACCAAGCCCGGCCGGCCTACGAATAAAATAATCTTAAGGTGGTCAGCTTTTCGCTCTATTTCTATTTTTTCTATTCTCCATTCTTTTTCAAATTGAGATAAATACTTTCTAATCAAATGGTCCTCTTTTAAAAGTTGAGGGGTATTCTTCAAATTTAACCAACGGGAATCCCAACCCTTATTAACTCCTATTCTAAAACTTTTAGGTGATGTAATTTGCGCCATAAAATTATTAAAATTTAAATTGCTTTTCGCCTAAAGAATCTCCCATGAGGAACAACCTTTTTGTTGAATGTTTTTTTATTATACTTCGGCTTCCCCTTGTCTTTGGTAAACTTCGACATTTTTTCTTCGTGGGGAGACAGAGAAGATTTAACAATGGCCGACTTGTCAATTTCGCCACTAGAAGGCACCTCAGAAACAACCTGTTTATTTATCCTCCCATTTTTTTCTTGTAAAATTATATAAACATGAGAGCTTCTTTTTCTAATTTTAGTGGCTCTACCTTGCGCTCTCGGCATCCAACGCATAGCTGTAGGCCCCTCATTGACATAACATTGAGAGACATAGAGGTTATCTGGATTTAGATGAAAATTATGTTCAGCGTTACTTTTGGCAGATTGCAATAATTTAGCCATCTCAGGTGCTGCTTTTTTATTCAGAAACTTCAACTGAGCCTCTGCTTCTTTTAAAGGTAAACCCCTAATTAAATCAGCAACTAAGCGCACTTTTCTAGGACTGATTCTTAAATATTTTAATGATGCTTTGACTTCCATAAATAAATATTTAAAAATTGTTTATTTTGAGGATTTACTACTTGCTGATTGACTACCCATAGTGCCACCGCCTTGAGCGGACTCTAAAGCTCTCTGCATTTTACCACCATGCTTTATAAATTTTCGCGTCAAAGCAAATTCGCCCAAATAATGACCAACCATCTCCTCTCGAACAGTTACATTAATAAAAGTTTTACCATTATGAATAGCCAAAACATAACCTACCATTTCTGGAGATATTACTGAACCGCGCGACCACGTTTTTATAGGAGTTTTGTCGCCGGGTTTCAGTTTAATAATTTTCTTTAATAATTTTGGATCAACATAAGGACCTTTTTTGAGTGAACGAGTCATAAGTTATATAATAAAATTATTTTTTCTTTTTTCTTCTTTGAAGTATAAATTTATTAGAATATTTATTTCGTTTTCTAGTTTTTTTACCACCAGTAACATTTCCCCAAATATCTTTCGGCTTCCTAGTTCCCCTTTGAGTTCTACCCTCTCCTCCTCCATAAGGATGTTCTCGGGGATTCATTACTTTACCTCGAACAACTGGCCTTCTTCCACTATGCCTTACTCTGCCAGCCTTACCTTGACTTTCTAAATTATGTTCTACATTTGATAGTTGACCAACTGAAGCAAAACAATCACTACTCACTTTTCTGATTTCTGAAGAAGGCATTTTTAATGTAGTATATCTATCTTCCTGAGCAGTCACCACGATAGCGCTGCCGGCTGATCTACCTAATTGTCCACCTTTTCCAGATTTCACTTCCACGTTATGCACTAATGTTCCGGGCGGTACATTTTTTAATTTCAACCTGTTACCTATTCGTAAAGGAGCGTCATCTGAACAAATAATTTCATCATTAACTTTAAGATTATGAGGCGCTAAAATATAAGACCAACTACCATCTTGATAAGAAATTAAAGCTATGAAGGCAGAATGAAAAGGATCATATTCTATGCTCTTTACTCTACCTTTAATGTTTTGCTTTTCTTCACCGAAATTAATCTGACGATAGAGTTTTTTATTACCTCCACCTCTATGACGAGTAGTAATAGTTCCGTGAGAACGACCTTTATTTCTAAAGGAATTAGAAGTTAAAGGTTTATACGGTTTCGTAGCCGTTAACATAGATGAATCAGACACCGAATAATGACGACGACTAGGAGTAATTGGTTTATATTTCTTCATAAAATTTCTAAAAAATCAATTAGATAATCTTAAATTTAAACTCCGATTTCTATTTTATCACCAGATTTTAGAGTCACTACTGCCTTCTTTCTATTTCTAAAAGTACTGTATTTTCTTCCCCATCTTCTTTTTTTAGCTGGAAAATTAATCACTCGAATACTTTCTACTTTTACTTTATATAAATCTTGAATAGCTTGTTTAATACTGCCTTTAGTAGCCTTAGGATCCACTTCAAACACAAACTGATTCAAATTTTTTAAGTTAGTAGATTTCTCTGTTAACACCGGCTTGATTAAAATATTAAATTTAGAGGAAGTATAAGACAACTTCTCTGGCAATTGAGCTGATGATTTATTCTTATTACTCACACCGGCGCTAGCTTGTTTCGGGGCAGAAATTACAGTTTTGGCCTGACGAGCAGAAGTTTTCTCAGCACTTGCTTTCTTAGGTTGTTTTTTGAATAAAGGAAAAGTTACCATACAAATTTATTTAACTATTAATAGTGTTTCTAATATAGGTAGAGTGTCAGATAAGAAAATCACATATTTAAAATTGAGTAAATCTAATATATTGAGATTATCCAAAGTAGAAACCTTAATCTTGGATAAATTACGAGCCGATCTCTTTAACAGCGCCTCCTTAGGGCTAACAATTAATAAACACGAAGGAAATTGCTTAGATTTAGATGAAACTTTAGTGTCTAAATTAGTTAATTTCGGTAATAAATTTTTTATAATTTTAGCAATCTCTTTGGTTTTAGGAGCTTCTAAGGAAATTGTGTCGACAACGAAAAGTTCCCCATCTCTTAATTTTTGAGATAATACTTGACTGATCGCGAGTTGTCTCTGTCTTTTATTAATTTTCTTTTTAAAATTAACCTCTTTTTGCCTAGGACCAAAAGTAAAGCCCCCACCTTTCCAAATAGGAGAACGAATAGAGCCATGCCTAGCCCTTCCTGTTCCCTTCTGAGCCCAAGGTTTTTTCCCTCCGCCTCTAACTTCTCCTCTATTTCTTACAAAAGCTAAAGGTTGACGAGCGTTAGAGAGTGAAGAAGTATAAACTTGGTATATTAATTCATTATTCAATTTCTGATCGAAAATTTTATCTGGAATTTCTATTGATTTTATTGTTTCTCCTTGCTGATTGTAGAGTGAAATTTCCATGGTATTATCTTAGACTTGGCTTAAGATTAAAAGAGATCCTTTAGCGCCGGGCACAGCTCCTTTCAAATAGAGAAGATTGTTTTCTGAATCCACTTTGACGATTTCTATTTTCTTTAAAGTAATTTTTTTACCACCACCTCGGCCCGGCATTTTGTGCCCTTTAAGAACTCGCTGAATTCCTGTAGCGCCTATCGAACCCGGAGTCCGAACACTATGTTTAGTGCCATGAGTAGTATCATTCCCATGGGCTTTGTATCTTTTTACCATCCCTGAAAAGCCTTTACCCTTAGACACCCCTTTAACTATTACTTTATCGCCTTCTTGAAAAATATCTGCTTTTATTTCATCTCCTATATGCCATTGTTCAATTTCACTTTCATCATTAATTTTAAACTCTTTGAGCGCTCTTACTGGTTTTAAATTTTTTAATTGTCCAGCCAAGGGTTTTGAGGCATGCTTTTTATTACCAAACCCAACTACTACAGCTGAATAACCATCTTTATTTTTTATTTTATTGCGCACCACCACAACTGGACCAGCTTTCACTATAGTTACCGGGATAACCTTTCCGTTATCTTTAAACAATTGGGTCATTTTCTGTTTTTGAGCTAAAATAAATTTCATAATTAATATTCAAATTATTAGAAAATATTCCGAAACCACTGCCTACTAATTTCTTATCTAAAAACTGGGCTCAGCCCAGTTTTTAGAATAGGTGCTCATTCAATCAAAATAGTGAACAACCTAACAAATACTTATTTTCTCTAATTACTGGCTACTGATTTTTACATTTTGACCTCTGCCTCTATGCCACTAGGTAAATTAAGATTACTTAAGGCTTCAATAGTTTTGGGATTGGGGTTAATTATTTCCATCAATCTTTTATGCAATCGCCTCTCAAATTGCTCTCGAGCATCTTTTTTCACAAAAGTAGCCCTATTCACAGTATAACGCCTGATTTCTGTAGGCAAAGGAATAGGCCCTGTGACTTCATTACCGCACCTAATTACTGCTTCCATAATCTGACGACAAGAATTATCTAGAATTCGATGATCATACCCAAATATTTTAATCCTAATTTTAGATGGATTCTCTATTTTTTCAATTTTGGATCTTGGCACAAAAGTAAAATTTAATTGATTAAAATTTATCTAGGACAAACTTTGATGAAAATATCAAATAAAATATCAAATACAATTTAATTGATTAAGCTATAATTTTGGTAACCACACCAGCGCCTACTGTCTTACCACCTTCTCTAATAGCAAATCTTGATCCTTCATCTAAAGCTATCGGAGCTATTAATTTAACTATAAATTTAGCATTATCGCCCGGCATTACCATTTCTACACCCTCACTTAAAGTTACTTCACCGGTGACATCGGCTGTTCTGATAAAGAACTGCGGTTTATACCCGGTAAAGAAAGGAGTATGGCGACCACCTTCTTCTTTAGTTAAAATATAAACTTCAGCCTCAAATTCAGTATGAGGAGTAATAGATCCAACTTTAGCTACTATCTGCCCTCTTCTTACTTCCTCTTTTTTGATACCCCTTAAAAGCAAACCAACATTATCCCCTGCTTGAGCTTCATCCATACTTTTATTAAACATTTCTACCCCTGTAACCACCGTCTTAACAGTAGGATGGTAACCCACTATTTCTACTTCATCATTGACGTGAATTTTTCCTCTCTCAATTTTACCAGTCACTACAGTTCCCCTTCCTTCGATAGAAAAAATGTCTTCTATGGGCATTAAGAAAGGTTTATCAGTTTCTCGAACAGGATCTGGAAAATAATTATCCAAAGCATCTAGTAAATCCAAAACTGGTTTCACATTAGGATCATCAATGCTTTTAGCCTCTAGGGCTTTTAAAGCTGAACCCCTAATCACAGGAATTTCATTTCCGGGAAAACCATACTTAGTTAACAATTCCCGCACTTCAGTTTCTACTAAATCCAATAATTCAGGATCGTCAACTAAATCTACTTTATTAAGAAAAACCACCATAGCCGGAACTCCTACCTGTTTGGCTAAAAGAATGTGTTCATAAGTTTGAGGCATTGGACCGTCTGGCGCAGACACCACTAAGATGGCACCATCCATTTGAGCTGAACCAGTAATCATATTCTTGATATAATCACTGTGACCCGGACAATCAATATGAGCATAGTGTCTCTTATCAGTTTCATATTCTGAATGATGAACATTAATAGTAATGCCTCGACTTTTTTCTTCCGGCGCTTTATCGATTTCATCAACTCCTAAGGGTTTCTTAACTAAACCTTTAAGGTTTAAAACATGCAAAATAGCTGCTGTTAAAGTAGTTTTACCATGGTCAATATGACCAATGGTGCCTACATTCATATGAGTTTTAGAACGAACAAATTTTTCTTTTTCTGCCATATTTTTAATTTTTAATTATTTATTGCGTTTATTTTTTACTTTTTTATTTTTGCGATTTTTAAATTATATTGGTGCTTTTGACTAATTTTTTAATTTTGAATTTTGGAGGTGCATTCATTAATATTCTTATCTTCTTAAAAATTAGAGCAAATTAAGGGCCACCAGAAAAAACGCTATTCTCGCAATCTATTTACTCTATATTAAATGAAAATTTTAAAAAAGTCAAATTTTATTTATCTGGTTCTGGAAAAAGCGAATGTAATATTTTTAATTATTAGGCTTGGTTCTACCGGTAATAATTTGATTTGCTACATTCGAAGGAACTTCTTCATAATGATCATATTCCATAGTAAAAGTGCCTCGGCCTTCGGTCATGGAACGTAATTTAGTAGCATAACCAAACATTTCACCCAAAGGCACTTGGGCATTAACAACTTTCATTTGAGCCCTATCAAACATCTCTTGAATTTTTCCTCGCTTAGCTGACAAATCGCCTACTATATCACCTAAGAATTGTTCAGGCACTACCACTTCAACTTTCATAATTGGTTCTAATAAAACCGGATCAGCTTTTTTAGCTCCTTCTTGAAAAGCCATTGAACCAGCTATTTTAAAAGCAAATTCAGAAGAATCCACTTCATGATAAGAACCATCAAATAGCGTTACCCTGATATCAGTCATAGGATAACCTGCCACCACCCCTTTATCCATTGCCTCTTTAACACCTTTTTCAACAGCTGGAATAAATTCTTGAGGAATAATTCCTCCTTTTATTTTATTCACAAATTCAAAACCCTGACCTCGCTGTAATGGTTCTAATCGTAACCAAGCGTGACCGTATTGTCCCCGACCACCGGATTGACGAATGTATTTACCTTCACTTTCAACTGTTTTTTTAATTGTCTCCCTATAAGCTACTTGGGGTCTACCGGTGGCAACATTCAAATTAAATTCTCTCTTCATTCTATCAACAATAATTTCTAAATGCAGTTCCCCCATTCCAGAAATGATGGTTTCCCCTGTCTCTTGATCAGAAGAAATTTTAAAAGTAGGATCTTCATCGGCTAACCTTTTAAGAACCAAGCTCATTTTTTCTTGATCAGTTTTAGTAGCCGGCTCAATCCTCATAGAAATAACTGGCTCTGGAAAACTAATTTGTTCTAAAATAATTGGATTATCAGGATCACACAAGGTATCCCCTGTAAAAGTATCCTTTAAACCAACGCTAGCTGCTATATCCCCAGCATGAATTTCGTCAACTTCTTTTCTTTCATCGGCATGCATCTGTAATAGCCTGCTAATTCTCTCTTGGGTATTTTTAGTGGCGTTTAAAACATAATTCCCCTTTTTTAATAAACCGGAATAAACCCTAAAATAAGTCAATGTTCCTACGTAGGGATCAACCATAACCTTAAAAGCCAAAGCAGTAAATGGCTCATTGACATCTGTTTTTCTTATAATTGTTTCACCTGTTTTGGGGTGAACACCTTCAACTGGAGGCAAATCCAATGGCGAGGGTAAATACTCCACAATAGCATCCAATAAAGGTTGAACCCCCTTTTCCCTGAACGAAGAACCGCATAACACTGGAACTATAACCCCTTTAATAGTTGAGAGGCGTAAAATTTTTCTTAACTCTTCTTCTGGAAGAGTTTCGCCGGCAAAATATTTATTTAACAAATTCTCGTCTTGTTCACAAATTTTTTCAATCAGCTCATTATGCGCTTGAGTGGCAACCTCTAATAATTCTTGAGGGATTTCTTTTTCTATTACCTGTTCTCCTTTAGCGCCTTCAAAATAAACAGCTTTCATTCTAATTAAATCAATAACTCCTTCAAATTTATTTTCAGAACCAATAGGAAGGTTAATGGGCTGGGCATAAGGAGTCAATCTTTCTCTAATAGATTTAAGACTATTCTCAAAACTGGCTCCCGTTCTATCCATTTTATTAATAAAACACATTCTAGGAACTTTGAATTTATCAGCCTGATGCCAGACAGTTTCAGATTGAGGTTCCACTCCAGCTACCCCATCAAAAATAACTACTGCTCCATCTAAAACCCTTAACGATCGTTGAACTTCCGCAGTAAAATCAATATGGCCCGGCGTATCAATAATATTGATTCTATAAGCGTTTTCTGGGGTTCTCTCTTTATAGGTAGGGGTCCAAAAACAAGTAGTGGTGGCAGAAGTAATGGTAATTCCTCTTTCTCGTTCTTGAACCATCCAATCAGTTACCGTGGTGCCTTCATCAATGTTTCCTATTTTATGAGTGATTCCTGTATAAAATAAAACTCGCTCAGTAGTAGTTGTTTTACCAGCATCTATATGAGCAATAAAACCTATGTTCCTAATTTTATTAATAGGATATTGATCCATATATGTATAAATCTATTTTCTTAAAAGAGAAGCAAATGCTCTATTAGCTTCAG
>MWBJ01000007.1 GCA_002069525.1 Parcubacteria group bacterium ADurb.Bin305
CTTCACTTCGTTCAGGATGACCAATAATAAAATGACAAATTACTAATGACAAATGCAGAACTAATGTTATTAGCTTCTTTGTTTATGGTTTAGTTTGAGGATAATCGCTGATAAGTATTCCTTCTAAATGGTCAATTTCATGGCCAATAATTCTGGCTAAAAGATGAGCAGCTTTGAATTTTATTTTTTTACCATCTTCTGTAGTAGCTTTGAGAATAATTCTTATCGGTCTGGCAATTGAATTTTCGTAGTTCGGTAGGCTTAAACATCCTTCAGCCAGAGTTTCTGTTTCTCGCGATTGTTTAATTATTTCTGGATTAATAAATACTAAATCTTTATTTCTGTCCGGGTCAGAGATAACAATAATTCGGGAGGGTCTGCCTACTTGAATTGCTGCTAACCCTACGCCGTCATTTTCGTGCATTAATCGCTTCATTTCGCCAATCAAACTATACACTTCTTGATTTAAGTGTTCTACTGGGCGGCTTTTTTGACGCAATATAGGATTATCTTGGCCAGTAATCAATTCCATATAAAAATTAGTGTACTATAAAATATTCTTTGGGTCAACTTCTATTTTCCAACTCGGAGGAATTATCTGGAGTATTTTATTTCTTTGGTTGAGTTCATTTTGGGTAGGTAGTGGGGCTAAGGTAGTCAGCGGTAAATTAAAATCAGCTGGCAAGAGGGGAGGTGAGCTTTCAAAATAACGGAATTTGATAAACAAGTGATAGTGGTATTTATTTTTTTCTTTGAAAATAAAAGCTGGAGCTGGGCCTGAAATTATAAAATTATCTTGGAGACTGGTAGGGATTTTTTGTTTTATTTGAAGAGCGAGAAGTTTTTTTAATTGTTCGGTGGCTTTTTGGGCTTGGGTAATATTTTTATGGCTATAAGTTAGTTTTATTAATTGCACATATGGTGGCCATAGGAGTTGTTGTCTCCAACTATTTTCTTCCTGAAGAAACGGAAACACTAATTGGTCTTGCAGGAAATTGAAAATTTTATGCTTGGGGATCATAGTTTGTATTATCATCTTGTCTTGAGTGATGTTTTTTAATTGCCAGAGATTAAAAAATATTTTTTCTTCACTTTGGTAATCTGGTAGAGATAAAAAAGTATCAACTGTAGGCACAATAGTGAGATCAGTGGTTTCTATCTGCGGCCTTAAAAGGGCGGTAGTTCCAATTAAAATATTAAGATGACCTTCTTGGAATTGTTGCATAATTTGTTTTTCTTTGTCATCTTCCATAGGTCCTTCTATTAAGGCAACTAGTGAAGAGGGAAAATGTTTTTTTATATCTTCAAGAACTCGTTCAGTGCCTATACCTAAAAGTTTTAATTTGTGCCCTTGACATTGGGGGCAGATCGTTGGAGCTTCGTGAGTGGAGCCGCAATGGTGGCAGCGAAGGAGGGATTGATTATTTTCTTTGTGAAACACCAAAGGAATATCGCACAGAGAACAATTAAAAATATAACCGCAATCTTGGCAGACAATACTTCTGGCTAACCCTTTTTTATTAATAAAAATTATAATTTTTTTATTCTGCTCTAAGTATTCACTTATAGTCGAATACACCTCTTGACTTAAAGGTTGATACTCTTTAGTTTGAGGAATAGCGTTTAGATCAATAATTTTGAAAATAGGCAAGTTGGGCATGAAAATAATTGGCTAAAATTTTGCTTACCGTGAGAGTGTTATAATGGGGTAATTTTTGGGTAGTAGCATAGACCGGGTTATTCGAATCCATAAGTACTACTAGATCTAAATTAGTCCAAGGTAAAAAAATTGCAGATTTAGGACCCAGAACAAGATAATTTTCCTTAGGGCTAATTAAATTTTGATATAGTTGACAATATTGCTTTTTAGGCCAAGAAGGAGAAAAATTAACTAGATTCATCTCTGATACTTCTGTTTTAAGTTTGTGATAATAATATTCTTGATGAAAAATAGTAGGAGTTAAGATAAGAATTTGCGCGTTGGTCTTATTGGATTTTTTAATTAAATTTATTAAGGTAGGAAAATTGAGGCCGCGAGGGGGTAATTTTGAGTTCTCTAAAGTGCTTTGATTGGATTTTATAAGTTCTAAATTATCAGTCAGAGGCGGGTTTAGAAAGTTTATTAGAGTCAGTAAATTTTTAGGTAACACAGTTTTCAGAGAGAATGATAAAGGAATAAAGTAGTAATGCGATAAAAAATTAGCGAGTTGGAAACTTATTGGCGCGAAGATAGGAGTTGGGGTTAAGATTTTGGCCACTGGTTTTAATGAAAAATCAGCCTGCTTAATAGCCGCTTTTCTTTTGCTAACTGGTTCACAATGTATTATAACCGCTAAACTTTTACGTTTGCCTAAAGAAATTTCCACTACGCCGCCTTTTTGAGCTTCCTTGGGGGAAAAATAGGAAAGCAATTGCGGTTGCGATAAGGGAATAAATGTTAAGGGCACGACATCAAATATAAACATAAGAAATAAATTCAAAAATTAAAATAGCAAAGTTAAATTTTCAAAGCTAAAAGTTATCTTAAACACAATTTTTGATAAAGCTTGTTGAACCAAAAGTTATTTACCACTATCGCGAAAGTTATAATTGTCAATTAAGTGATATTCCGCGCCGCTAATTTTGAGAACACTTTCTATTAATGACAAAGAAGTTGCTGTAAATTGCAGCTTAGTATTTTGTTGAATCGGTGGTAACTCAGTGGCATCCTCAATCATATTTGATTTTAATCTGGCAACAGTAATATGGGGTTGGAATTCGCGAAATTCTTCTTTTAAGACAATTCCAGATGATCTCAGGCTATCGCTTAGAGAAGTTACTAAATCTGAAAGTTTTTTATTAGGAGTTCCTTTCAACCAAACTAATCTAGGGTTTTGAGAATTAGGACCATAACAGAACTCAGAAAATTCCAGAAGAAAAGGGGAGACCTGCTGGCTAATCGAATCGCAAGTGTTCTTGATAATTACCAATTGATTTTCTCTAATAGCTCCTAAAAATATTAGAGTTAAATGGAGGTTTAGTGGTGGTACCCAGCGAAAAATAGGGGCTTTTAAGGCTATTTGTTGATAATTCAGCAATTCATCAATAAAACTTTGAGGGGGTCTAATGGCTATAAAAAGACGATGGATGCTCATATTTTAATTGTCTGATACTTATTAAATTATATTCTATTTTAACTCAAATTTTCAAAATATGCCAGATTGGTTTGAAACCTAACGTTAGGAATTATAATTTAATTTTATTGATAGTTCGCTTGTTCTCTTAATTAGTTAAATAAAGCGAAGAACGATAGTGATTACCTTTTGGCGGCTCCAGAGGTTTAGGTGTTGTCCTGTCAGACCATAATAACTTTTTTTATTTTTATAGTGTCCAAAACGATGTTTTGGTGTTAGATTAGTTTTAATCTATAGTAACTGGGGCGGATTTCGTCAAGTTGACATAAAGGTCTAATTTTTATACAATAAGACCAGATTTATTGGGTTGGATCTAGATGTTTTAATTTAGATAGTTTTTGTTTTTTAATCTACTCAAGAGCGCGAATAACGCCTTAGACAACTGATAACAAAAAACAAAAAACAAAAATACCCTAAAAGCAACGAACATCAAAATAAACATAAAAAATCAAACATTAAACATCAATGGAAGACAATAACGAAATTCATAAAAAAGGTGATGTTAAAAAAATCTGGCTGGAAATACTTCTAATTTTTTTATTTTTTGGAAGTTTTATTTTTGGCTTTATCAATGGCAGTCGATGGGGTTACAAGGCCAGTCTCCCGTCTTATTTTGATAAGATTATTCATAAGGAAAAACCCGCAACTTTGTCTCTTCAAGGAGCCAATATGCAAGTTTTTTGGGATACTTGGCAAATAATTTTAGAGAAATATATTGATAGAGACAAATTAAATTTTCAAAGTATGATAGAAGGCGCTTCGAGCGGTTTAGTTCAGTCTCTGGGTGATCCGTATTCTGAATTTTATAATGCTGAATTAACTCAAGAGTTAAACGAAGAACTTTCTGGTGAATTTTGTGGAGTGGGAATAGAAATAGAAAGGCGAGATGGTGTTTTGACCATAGTTAGCCCCTTATCCGGTACGCCGGCGAGCAGAGCTGGTTTAAAGCCAAATGATCAAATTCTAAAAATTGGGGAAACAGATGCTATTAATATGACACCTACCCAAGCTGCTAAATTAATTAAAGGAGAAGCTGGAACTGTAGTTACTTTGCTTATTTATCGTGATGGTTGGGATGAACCCCAGTTGTTTACCTTGGTACGAGAAAAAATTACCATTCCTTCTATGGCTTGGAAAAATTTAGATGATCACCTAGTTTACATTAGGTTTTATACTTTTTCTGAATCTTTAGCCAGTGATTTTGAAAAGGTAGTTCCAGCTATTCTTCAAACTGAGCCTCAAAAAATGATTATTGATTTAAGAAATAATCCCGGGGGTTATTTGACAGCAGCTTTAGATATTGGAAATTGGTTTTTAAATACTGGCGATATTATAGTCAAAGAGGATTATGGTCATAATAATATTGTAGTTCATCGGGCTAAAGGCCCCGGTACCTTTAAAAATATTCCCTTAGTGATTCTAATCAACGAAGGCTCAGCTTCGGCTTCTGAAATTTTGGCTGGTGCTCTAAGAGATATTAGGAATGTTAAATTAGTAGGAACTAAAAGTTTTGGTAAAGGATCAGTGCAGGAATGGGTTCCGTTAGAAAATAATAATTCCGTCAAAATTACTGTAGCTAGATGGCTTACTCCCAATGGTCTCCAGATTGAGAAAAATGGTTTAAAGCCGGATGTAGAAGTTCTTGACGATTTAAATATAGGCACCTATCAGGAAATTGATGTTAATAAAGATAAACAATTATTAAAAGCTTTAGAAGTTCTAAATAATAATAATAATAATGAAGATATTGCTTCTTAAAGATGTTAAGGGTTTAGGCCGCCAAGGTGATATTAAAGACGTGGCTCTAGGTTATGCGCAAAATTTTCTATTGCCGCAAAAGTTAGCGGTTGTGGCTAGTCCTAAAGTAATTCAAGAGCAAAAAGAACGGCAAAAAAAGCAGGCAACAGATTTAGTTAAAATGCAAGAAATGGCTTTAGCTGCTAAAAAAGAAATTGAAAGAATTGTTTTGGAGGTAAAATCCAGGGGCATTGTTATTGAGAGCGAAATGGTGGAATTAAAAAAACCCATCAAAACTGAGGGTTTTTATGAAATAACAATTAACTTACACGGTGGCCTGCATGCTTCTTTAAAAGTGAGAATACAGGGAGGTTTTAAGGAATAATATTGACAACGCTAACTCTTTTTTTCTGTCCTTTGAAGGTGGTTTTATTCTTTCTGGTGAATTTGACTTGTCCCGTGGTGGCAGCATAAATAGTGTCATCGCCGCCTTGTTTGGTGTTTTTTCCAGCATGCCATTTAGTGCCGCGTTGTCTAATTAATACTTGACCGGCTTTGACTTTATCTCCGTCAAAAACTTTAAGCCCTAATCTTTTGGCTTCTGAATCTCGGCCTAATTTAGAAGAACCTCCTGCTTTAGTGTGTGCCATATTGATAAATTAAATAAATTATTTAAGTTTAGAATGTCCGATTTTTTTGTTATATAGAGTTTGATAAAATAAAAAATCAATAATAAAATCAAGAAAGTTTAAAAATTCAATTTAATAATAATTTATGATAGCAAAATTTAGGAATTTTGTAAAGCAGCATCAGTCTAAAATAATTTTAATTTCTATTTTTATTTTATCTTTAAGCGCTAGTTTTTTAGGCGGAGTAATTTTAGGAGCGAATATTCTTAGGCGTTCGCCCATAGCTATAGATAAAAATTTAGTAGTGGATTTGAATTCTGTTAATGATTCAGCTTTGACTCAGGAGGGAATATCAAGTAATAATTCTAATTCTAGTCTATCAGCTGGCTTAGTTGATAAAAGGTTTGTAGCTAGCAAGCGAGGAAAATATTATTATCCTGTTGATTGTTCTTTAGCTAATAGCTTAAAAGAAGAAAATAAGATTTATTTTTCTTCCGAAGAAGAGGCGCAAAAGCAAGGATATATTTTTAATTCTCGATGCGGAAATAAATAATAATGACCCCTCTGTTTCCCTAATTTATTTCCTTATTGATTTATTAATTTATTATTTTTTTTTATTATTTCCTTATTAATATTAATTTATTATTTTTTTTGGTTTTTTATTATATCTTTATGGTTTTATAATTTATGTAGTTTCATTTTAAATATATGTTTTCTAACTCTAACTTAAAATTATTTATTTTTTATCTTGCCTTGGCTGCTTTATTCACTCCATTTTTAGTGGATCGAACTGTTTATTTTCCTTTTATTGCTCTCAAAGCTACTAGTTTTAGAATCCTAGTAGAAATAATGGCAATAGTTTGGGTCATGTGGCTTTTATCTAATCGAGATTCTTCTAGACCGTTCTTATCTCCGCTGGCTAAAGCAGTTATTATTTACGGGATAGTAATATTATTGTCAGCTTTATTTGGTCTTGATGCTTTTTTTAGTTTCTTTTCTGGCAATGAAAGGCTGGAAGGTGTTTTTGGAATTTGGCATTTTATCTTATTTTTCTTGATTTTAAGCACTACCTTTAGTTCGGAGGAAATTAAAAAATTATTAAAATATCAGGTTTATATTGGATTATTTTATAGTCTAGTTTCTCCGATAAAGAATTTAGGTTTAGCTAATCAATTTAATCTCGGCACTCGTTTGAGTGGTTTAACAGGCAATCCTTCGTATTTTGCCGCTTATTTAATTTTCAATGCTTTTTTAAGTTTATATTTTTTCTTCGAAGAGTGCCAGAATTCGTCTAACAATAAGAAGAATTTATTTTTTTTATTGAGTTTTTGTTTGGAAAGTGTGTTAGTGTTTATGAGTGGCGTCAGGGGCGCTATGATTGGTTATGGCGGGGGATTATTGATAATTCTTTTAGGTATTTTGCTTTTAGACGATAAAGAATTATTGATTAAAAATTTAAAACGCCTTAGTTTGGGAATTCTTTGCGCGGGAGTGATTTTTCTTGTTTTAATATTTAGTTTTCGTGGGAGTCCTTTTATAAAAAACCATTTTGTTTTAGGAAGATTAGCTTCTATTTCTATCAATGATCCAACTGCTCGTTCCCGGCTATATTCTATAGGAACTGCTTGGCGTGCCTTTTTAGAAAAACCTTTATTAGGATGGGGCCCTGAAAATTATCAGGCAGCTTATATTAAACATTTTAATCCAGAAGTTATCCGTTATCTGCCGACTGATTTTTATTTTGACAGAGCTCATAATAAAATAATGGAGGTATTAACTACTACTGGTTTGATAGGGCTTATTTCTTATTTGAGTATTTTTATACTATCAATAGGTTTTTGTTTAAGATTACTCAGGGATAAAAATTCAGATAGCCAACATAAACTAACAGGTTTGTTGTTTTTAGGGTTACTAGCTGCCTATTTTGTACAAAATTTATTTTTGTTTGATTTTCACGAAAGTTATTTGATGTTTTTTTTGGTTTTAGCATTTTTAAGCGCTTTAAGCCAAGAAATAAATCCCCATATTCTTCCCAAAAAACAATTCGGGGGTTTTTTAAAACGTTCAGACACCGGAACGTTAAATGTAGGTGAGGTTGATTATGCGCAGAAATTATTTAAATATTTAATATTGACTGGTGTTATTTGTGCGGTATTTTATTCCTTGAGTATCTGGGTTATTTATCCTTATTTAGTTAGCCGTCGGATTATTCTGGTAGGTCGTTATGCAGTAGCCGGGGAGGAACAAAAGGCCAGTCAAACGTTAAAAAGTATTTTATTACATCCTTCGTTTCTGAAGGATGATGTGATTATTGGGGTAAAAGATACAGTTTTTGATGTTTACAATAAGATAAAACCATCAACTATAAATAAAATTGTCACTATGCTTTTAGAAGAGATACCATCAGTGGTAGCACAAAGACCGTCGCATTATCCTTTACTAGTATCTGAGGTTCAGTTAAGATTATTGTCTGCTGAGTGGGATAAAACAGCATTGGAAAAAGCACGTTTGGCAGGAGAAAAATTAATTCAGATTGCGCCTCAGTTCCCTTCGTCTTATTTAGTTAACGCCTATGTTTATTTGGCTAGTAAGGATTACCAGCAAGCCCTAGAAGCGACTAACACTGCTCTTAATTTCAATTCTAATTTAGCAGAAGCTCACTATCTTTTAGGGGTCATTTATGAGAATTTAAATGATTCAGAAAAAAGTTATGCTGAATATCTTCAAGCTCTTTATAATGGTTTTGCTTTTAATAATCTGAATACTATTGTTAAATTATTAAATTTATTTCAGAAATATCAAAACTATGAAGCTATGGCTTTATTGTATGAACAAGCGATTACCCTCAAAATTCCCACCCCTGATGATTACTTGGTTTTAATTAAACTTTTTGGTAAAATAGGTAATCAAGAAAAGGTTAATTTTTATACTACAAAATTAAATCAAATAATATCTAATAATTAATAATATTTTATGAAACAAGTACTCTTTAAAACAGGCAAAGTGGTTATAGAAGATGTTCCAGCTCCGCATTTAAAGGCCAATGAAGTTTTGGTAGAGAATTTATTTTCTTTAATATCTTCTGGGACTGAAATGGCGAGTTTAAACTTTTCTCGTCAACCTTTACCTTTAAAAATTCTTCGTTATCCCACCAAATTAGCTAAAGGTTTGCGTTTGGTTAAAGAAAAAGGAGTTCTTGATGCTTACAAAATCGTTCAAGGGATGCTGGCTACCGGAGTCACACCGGGGTATAGTTCTTGTGGCCGGATTATAAAAAAAGGCAAAGAGGTGACGGATCTTAAAGTGGGTGATCTTGTTTCTTGCGCCGGCGCTAATATTGCCTCACACGCTGAATTTATAGCTGTTCCCCGCAATTTAGTAGTGACTGTACCGCCGGGTGTTTTGCCGGAAGAGGCTGCTTCCGCAACTGTGGGGGCTATTGCTTTGCAGGGCGTGCGTCAAGCCGATTTGCGCGTAGGCGAAAGTGCTGTAGTTATTGGTTTGGGTTTAATAGGACAATTAGTTTGCCAAATTTTATTGAGTAGCGGCATTAAAGTTATTGGTATTGATGGAATGGAAGAAAGACTTCGTTTTGCTAAAAGCAAAGGAGTGGCTTATTCTTTTTCGTCCCAAAGAAAAAATCTGATAGAAGAAATAATTGCGTTAACTAATTCTTACGGGGCAGATGCAACTATTATTTGCGCTAGTAACCCTCAGGATAATAATATTATTAATGAAGCGATGCAGTTGACTCGTAAGAGGGGAAAAGTCGTAGTGGTTGGTGATATAGGTTTAAAAATAGAACGGACTTATTGGTATGAAAAAGAAATTGATTTACGAATTTCTACTTCTTATGGACCGGGCAGAGGAGATCCTGCTTATGAAATTGAGGGGAAAGATTATCCTTATGCTTATGTTCGTTGGACAGAAAATAGAAATATGGAGGCTTATTTGGAGTTGTTGGCTAATAAAAAGATAGATTTTTTGTCTTTAATTGGTGGCCGTTATTCTTTATTAGAAGCAGAAATGGCTTTCAAGCTGCTTCAATCTGATAAAAAACCATTTGCTGTTTTATTAAGTTATCCTCAATCTTTAACCCACGAAAAAGAAAGCAGCACTTTTGTCTCGTTAGCTGCCCCTGCTAAAATAGAAGGCAAGATTGAGGTTGGAATTATAGGTTTAGGTGGCTTTGCTAAAACTGTCCTTTTACCTAACTTTTTGAAACTCAAAAATGATTTTCACATTAGAGGAATTTGTACCCATAAAGCTGCAGAAGCTAAATATTTTGCCCAAAAATCAGGATCTCAGATAGCTACTACTAATTACGAAGATTTGCTAGCTGATCCTAAAATTAATTTGATTGTGATTAGCACTCGGCATAATACTCACGCTGCTCTGGTTGAAGCCAGTTTAAAAGCTTCTAAGAATGTTTTTGTGGAAAAACCACTATGTTTAACTCTGGCTGAATTAGAAAAACTTGATCAATTAGTTAAAGAGCCTAAAGAAGGTTTTAACCCTTTAGTAATGGTTGGTTTTAATCGTCGTTTTTCTCCTTTTGTTAATAAGATTATGCCCCTTATTGAAAATAGGCATAATCCTTTAGAGGTATATTATGTAGTTAATGATAACTATTTACCCCCAAGCCATTGGGTTAATACTCAAGAAGGGGGAGGTAGAATTTTGGGTAATGCTTGTCATATGTTTGATTTGTTCTGTTATTTAACTCAAAGTCGGGTTAAAAAAATTCAAGCTTCAGCTATTTTTAGTTCCAGTAATTTTTATTTACCCACAGATAATTTTATTAGCCTTATTCAGTTTCAAGACGGATCATTAGCTACTTTGTTTTATAGTACTCAGGGCTCAGAAAAATTACCTAAAGAACAGTTTAGTGTTTTTTCAGAGGGTAAAGTGTTAACAGTAAATAATTTTACTAAATTAGAAAGTTATGGAGTAAAGGCGAATATGAAAACTTTCGCTTCTGACAAAGGGCATTTGGCCGAGTTGGAAGAATTAGCTCAAAGTTTGAAGCAACGAAAGTGGCCTATTCCTTGGGAGGAAATAGTAGAAGCTACCAAGATAAGTTTAGAGGTTGACAAACAAGTGCGTGAACAAATATAAAAACAAATACCCAATAAATACCCAATAAATAAAAAATAAATACCAAATAAATACCAAATAAATCCAACTTAATTAATAAAATAAATTAATCCTCACTAATATTCATTCTATGAATAACAATAATTTTCAGAAAGCAGATAATAAACATTTAATTAATTTTTTTGAGCTCTGGGAAAAAAGTTGGCAAATATACCACAATAAATTATGGATTTTATTAGGAATAGAATTTGTGTATTTACTATTAGCCATTATTTTTAGTCAGTTATATATTTATCTAACCTCTATTAAGGCGTTGGGTTTAACTATTTATTGGATTTTTGTTTTAGAGTTTTGCGTATGGTTTGTAGTGGGTAATTTTATAAAAACTTGTTTAATTTTTGCTATTGCTGCTCACGATAGCAGAAAGAGTTTTAAGGAGTTGTGCCAATTGTCTAAAGAAAAATTTCTATCCGTAACTTGGGTAACCTTTTTGCAATTAACAGCAATCATAGGCGGTCTGTTAATCTTTTTTGCGCCAGCGATTATATTAGCAGTCGGTTTTTCAATTGTATCGTTTGTGGTAATTTTTGAAAATCTAAAAGGAAGCGATGCTTTAATTAAAAGTTGGAATTATGTTAAATTGCACTGGTTTCAAGTATTTTTATTATTTCTGGCTATTTTTCTGGTCTACCTTCTAGTTAGCGTGTTTATATTTTTAATTTTAACTTTAGCAGTGCCTAAAACAATTGTGTTTTCTGATTTATTTTTGAATGTTTATATTTTAATTAGTTTTCTATTATTTTCTCCTTATCTCATAATTTATTCTTACTATCTTTATCAAGATATAAAAGAAAAAAAATCAGAAGAGGCTGTATCTTCTGATAAAAAATTAGAGAAAAGGCAAAGAATAATTTTTAGCTGTTTGAGCGTAATAGGGCTCGGTTTGATAATTGCGGCTCTGATAGCTCCTTTCTTGCAGCTTAAGCGTTTTTGATCCTTTCTGGTATTGGTTCAGGGTTTTTAAAATTTACTTGCATTCCTCGTTCGATAGTTTTATAAACTATTTGGTTAATCGCAAAATTATCTTTGATTATTTTGATTATTTGTTGTTCGTTAAAATTTTTGCAAGAGAATAAATCAAAAGCAAAATAATTGTTTTCGGGCCAAGTGTGAATTGAAAGGTGAGATTCTGAAATGATGCTAAAAGCAGTGAGTCCTCCGCTGATTTTACCTTGAAAGGTACTTCTTGGAGGAAATTTATATGAAGTAATTGGCATTACTTTCTTTGTTTTTGTTGCCTTAATGATCTTTTCAAACACCTTTTTGATAAAACTCTCATTAGATAAATTTTTTTGGTTTTTGGTAATTACCTCTACCAAAAGATGTTTGCCGTAATGCATTGGAATTAAATATTTTTCAGTTGTTAAATTGTTTTTTTTATTGTTAAATTGTTTTTCATTTAATAAATGTATTTTATCTTACTTTGATAAAATGTCAAGAGTACAAAAATAATTATATTATAATTGGAATAATTATATTATAATTGGAATAATTATATTATAATTGGAATAATTATATTATAATTGGAATAATTAGTATTATAATTGAATAATTAGTATTATAATTGAATAATTAGTATTATAATTGAATAAGATTTTTAATTCATGACAATATGAAAAAAGCTTCTCTTTATAAAAAATTATCAGATAATCAAGTAAAATGTTTGGCTTGTAATCATCAATGCTTAATTTCAGACAATAAAGCTGGTTTTTGCGGAGTGCGGCAAAATAAAAATGGAGCATTATATTTAATGGTTTATAACTATCCCGCAGCCGTTAATATAGATCCGGTAGAAAAAAAACCTTTGTTTCATTTTTATCCCGGTTCGTTAGCTTTATCGTTAGGTACTGTGGGTTGTAATTTTAGTTGCGATTTTTGTCAAAATTGGGATATTTCTCAGGCGCCTAAATCTCCAGACTTTATTGGCAGAACATTAAATCTTTGGGGTGAATTATGGCCTCCGCGTAAAATTATTAATTATTGTCAAAATAATCAGATTTCTATAATTGCCTATACTTATAATGAACCCACTATTTGGATAGAGTATGCCTGCGAGATAATGAAATTAGCTAAACAAGAGAAGATTAAAAATGTCTGGGTGTCCAATGGTTTTATGAGCGCGCAATCCTTAGAATTAATTTTGCCTTATTTAGACGCTATTAATATCGATTTGAAGAGTTTTAGAGAGGAATTTTACACTGAAATTTGTAAAGGCCGGTTGGAACCAATAAAAGAAAATATTAAAAAATTGTGGGAAACAGGAATTTGGGAAGAAATTACTACATTGATTATTCCTGATCTTAATGATAGCGATAAAGAATTAGCTAGTATAGCTAAATTTTTAGTGAATATTTCCTCTGATTTAGTCTGGCATATTTCAGCTTTTTATCCTGCTTACAAAATGAATCATAAATCATCTACACCTCACGAGACTTTACTTCGGGCGTATAACATTGGTAGGCAGGCTGGTTTGCGCTATGTCTATACAGGAAATATTCCCAATGAAGAATTAGAAAGCACTTATTGTCCTAATTGCGGGACTAAAGTTATTGAACGATGGGGGATTGATTTAATAGAAAATAGATTAGTTGGTGATAAATGTCAGCGGTGCGGTTATAAGATAGCTGGTAGATTTGACTGATTGATAAATCTATGCTATTATATAAAGAGTAATTTGAAAATTTATAAGGAGGAAAAGAAAAAATGAAAAAGTTTCAAAAGTTTATTTTTATTTTTTTATTTTTAGCATTAAGTATTGTAAATCCATTCATAGTTTATGGGTATGAGTGGATCGGAAACCAGTATTTAGAAAAGCAGAAAGTTGTATGGAATTGTACCGTTGTGGATTATGACAGAATAATGCTTATGCCTATCAATATAGTTAGCAAAAAATTTTATTGTCGCATAGATCAAAATTATAATAATTTTGTTATTGGAATATACCAATTAAAAACTGGACAAGACTTTGAGTCGGTCTCGGGTCATTTTTCAGAACCGGGCGTTTGTAATTATTTGGGAAAAATTACACATTTAGATTATCGCGAACTAAAGTCAGGAAAATATATATTAAAAATTGTAGCTCCGCGCGGCAATACTAAAACTACTAAGGATATGAGAATAATTTTTGGGCCACCCCAAAAATGAATAATAAATAACAAATTAACTTTATACAATAAAATAGCCGGTCGATTTATCCGGCTATTATTTTATTTTTATCTGGTGGATTTTTTATTTTTTAGGAGAAGAATTGAGATAGACTGGTTGGCCTAATTTATAACAATTAGCTCGTATAACCCCGGAACTCGATCGGTTTAGATTATGTATATGGCAGACGTCCGGAAAATACCGGGAAATCTGTTGAGCTCCTATCCGGAATAAGACACATATAATATCACCGGGTTCGTACGTTATGTCCGGCCCTTTGATTTCGAGATCCATTATTTTGGCATGGGGACATGAAATACAATCTGCCGGGGGTAGTTGTTTGAGATATTTTAACCAATATTCTAGATCATCTAAGTCAGCTAGCTGCTCAGTCTCTTGTTCATCGTGTTGATTATTGTCATAATCGTTCATTTTTTCACCTCCTTTCTTTATTGTTTTGGTTTTTGTTTGATGCTTATAACTCTCAGTGTGAATTGAATCTATTATTTTATTGTCGCTTTCTTTTTAAATAATCATTTAGAATTTTCGAAATGATTTGAATTACTGGTTTCCATTGACTCCAAGAAATGTTGGGATCTTTTTCAACTAGAACAAAATGGGGTTCAATATAAAGGGCTACTACCCCTTTACAGTCCCCAATTTCTTTTAAGCATGTTACCGTGTCTAGATCTTGAATTTGTAGAACATCTTGGAGATTTTCTATAGTGATAGGGGTCTCAAAAACAGGTTCTCTGCCTTCCTTTATCGGGTAGGTATAAAAACTCATTCCGTATGGCAACATAAACGTGATTATGTTGCCTTTTTTTTCTCTAATTGATTGAATTTTAGACATTTTTACCTCCTTTCTTTATTATTAGAAGATGTTAAAGATCAACTATAAAGTATACTATAGCACGATTTATCAACGATATCAAGGATAAGCGGAGACAAGGGTTGCTCGCTTGTAAAATTTTTGTTATTATATATTATAAATATATGTTCTAAAATATTCTTTTAATTTTATGGTTCAATTAGTGCTGTATCGGAAATATCGTCCTCAGACTTTCTCAGAAGTTATTAATCAAAAAAATACCATTTTGGCGTTAACAAATGCTTTGAAGAATGGTAGAATTTCTCATGCTTATCTTTTTGCTGGACCTCGTGGTACAGGAAAAACCAGTGTGGCTAGAATTTTAGCAAAAGCATTAAATTGTCTCAATAGAAAACCAGATCAATTTGAGCCTTGTAATCAATGCGATCATTGTGTGGAAATTAATGAAGGTCGTTTTTTAGATTTAGTGGAAATTGACGCCGCTTCTACAAGAGGAATAGACGACGTGAGGGAATTAAGGGAGAATATTAAATTTCCGCCTCTTAAGGCTAAATATAAAGTATTTATTATTGATGAGGCCCATCAGTTAACCAAAGATGCGTTTAATGCTTTGTTAAAAACTTTGGAAGAACCGCCTCAATATGTAATTTTTATTTTAGCCACCACTGAGCCGGAAAAATTACCTCCTACTGTACTTTCTCGTCTGCAACGTTATGATTTTAGAAAATTGGCTCTGCAGGATATTATTGATAGACTAGCTTATATTTGCCATCAGGAAAATATTTCTTATGAAGAAGAAGCTTTAAGATTAGTAGCAGTTTATTCAGAAGGAGGATTGCGCGATGCCGAATCTTTATTAGGTCAAATTGCTTTAATTACTAATAACAATATTACTAAAGAATCTATTGAGGAACTGATGGGGGTGATGAATTTTGAAAAAGTTAAACGGTTTATTAATTTATTGCTTCATAAAGATAAAGAGAAAGCTCTATCTTTTATTAACGAAATTTATGAGGAAGGGGCTGATTTGGAATTGTTTAACAAAGAAGTCATTAATTATTTACGTAAATTGATGTTATTAAAAATTTCTCCTAGTTTGTCGCATATTTTAGACAGAGAGACCACCGATGAAGAAATGGCAGTGTTGTTTAAACAAATAGAAATGTGTGATTTATCTTATTTAGAACGGCTGCTTCGTGGTTTAATTGAGGTGCAGTTTCAGTTAAAGAAAGCTCCGGTAATTACTTTACCGTTAGAGTTGTTTATTAGCGAAGAGCTCGGTTGATATTTTAATTAATTTTGCCGGGTGATGTAATGGTAGCATGCGAGGCTCTGGACCTCGTCATCTTGGTTCGAATCCAAGCCCGGCAGCTAACTTTATCAATTGGCTGTGTCTTTGGGATAAAATCTGAACTTTTTTCGCGAAAATCCGGACGCTGATGAGCTCGTCGGGTTTTTAGATGATTCAGAGCTAAAATCCGCCACCGAGAAGATTTTAGAGAAAAGAAATGGGCGTGCTGAAAACTACTCCTTATCAACCTTAAGAGACCATAATACATTCTCACATTCTCGAGAATGTGAGAATGTTAATAATCAGACCAAAACTTAAAAATTAATTGAGAAAAGCTGTAAATTTAGGGAAAACTATTAAAATTTATACTAAAAATTAAGAATACGAAATATTAAAAAATTTTTATGGCAATTATAAAAAAGAAAATTTGGCCAGAATATTTTGAACTAGTTAAATCTGGGAAAAAGACGTTTGAATTAAGGCTAGCTGACTTTAAAATACAAGAAGGCGATATTTTAATCTTAGAAGAATGGGATCCAAAGAACAAAAAATATACCGGCAGAAAATTAAAAAGAAAAGTAAAATATATTCTAAAATTCCATCTTGATAATTTTGGCCAAAAGAAAGAAATAGAGAAAAAAGGATTTTATGTGATTCAACTTTAGTTAAGATTTAAGAGGTTAGAAAAGCCAAACAAAAGGTTAGAAAATTAATTGGACTCGAAAAGGATTAGAGATTTCTAATCGGACAAGGAACTGAAATGTATAGCTGGTGTAAGATAAGTTTTTCGCTTACTTGTCTTGTAGGGAATTTGAGTTCCGTTTAGTGTATTGACTTTTTGAGCAGAAAGATTAAAATTAAAGATAAGCTGGTAAGATGTTATCTTACTTAAGCGATATAAACGTCGATTCACTTAATTTTTAAAATAATTCTTTATGAACAATACTAAAAAATGGTTAGTACCAGTAATAATAGTTTTCGTCCTCTTAGTAATAATAATAGTTTTAGTAATTCCAAGGCCGAAAGAAAACGTAGTGTTAGCGCCAACAATCTCAATCCCTCCAATTTCTTCAACTACTCAACCAGTTCAGCCGAGTTCTACGAGTCAGGTAACTCCAACCATACCCTCAGCCGAACCTAGTAAACCAACTACTACTCTGTCAGGGAAAACAGTTTCCTGTACTAGTGGAGAATGTTTTTTCCCGTATTTTGTGAAATGCTCTCCCGTGGAATTAAAAATGCCTTTTGGGGAAGGTGCGATTTATCAAATTATTGTTTATGGAATAGAGAATGGAAAATGCCATTATACTGTTAAAACCGTGGATGCAAGTGGTAAGGTGATTCCCTTTGGACCTCCAAGTACTGAGTGTTTTATGCCAGTAGATAAAATTACCACTGCTACTGTTGAACATTTGTTTGGGGTAGATGCAGCCGCTGGCAAAGAAACTGTTAAAGCAGAACAAGACCAATTATTTACTGATTATTGCTCTCAAAAATAGTTCGAGGCTTACTTATATTATGAAATTATAATGTTGTAGTGAGCCAAGCGTAATATTGGGTAGGTTATGCCCAAGAGGAATTCGCTGATGCTAATCAGTTTAGGCGGGGTGTAATTATTGCTTTTAAAGATGATATAAGAATTCGCCGAGAATTATTAGTTGTATCTAACATTGATTTTTTTATACTTACAAAATCCATTTTAATTTAGAAAAAAAATAGTTAAGATTAATGAGCCTCAAAACTTCAAGAATTAATTGAGAAATAAATATAAAAAATATAAAATTAGATAAAACAAGCAAACATTTAAAGATTGTTGGTTTTTACCGATGATGAGTTAATTAGGTTTTTAGATGATTCAGGATTAGAAGTTGAAGCAGAGAAGATCTTAGAGAAGGGGGTGCTGAGAAAAAGATTATTTTTTAAAAGCATTAAGAAATAATAAACACATTCTCACATTCTCGAGAATGTGAGAATGTGTTTTCTTCGTTTTTGTCTAGAAAGAGATTAAAATGTGTCAATAAATTCAATAAATTTTTTGCCATATGGTGAGAGATAGTGAACTACTGCTCTTCCTTGATATTGTTTATTCAAAAGCCCAGCGTGAACTAAACGTTGAGTGTGTCCAGAAATTGTTTTCATATTGCAATCTAAAATTTCAGCAATTTTTTCTAAAGTAAGTCCGTCATTTTTGGAAAGCAAAAGCAAAATCTCTATTCTTCGATGATTCGCCGTTCCTTTGAAATATCGCTCTAGTTGTTTAGGTGTTTTCATATAAGTGAGTTTTTATTCTTTATTATTTTTATTACCACCTCGTTTTACTTTATTTATTTTATCATTTAATTTATAATATTCCAATATTCTCGAGAATGTGAGAATATTAAGAAGCAAACGAAAATTTAAAAATTAATTGATAAAAATTATGGATTTAGAAGAAATTAGAAAAAGTTTGAAGGCGGCTGCCAACGAAAAAGTCAAATTAAGTTTTGAGAAGTTTGTTCCTTCTGGGAAGAAGATGTCTGGTGTTAAGGTTTCAGTATTAAATAATATTGCTGGGAAAATAAAAGAAATAGATTTTGATTTGGTTGAAAAGTTATGGGGAAATGGAGTGTTTGAAGAACAATTGCTCGCTGTTAAAATTTTGGGAAATTTTGCCAATAAAGATCCAGAGCGAACAATAAAATTAGTTGAGAAATTTAGTAAAAATATTTCGGATTGGGCTATCTGTGATGCGTTGGCGATTCAAGGAATAAGAAAAATAGCTAAAGATAAACAAAAAGAGATATTCGCGCTTTCTAAAAAATATATTTCTTCAAAAAAACTTGTGGCAAAGGAGATTCGCTATTATATTATTAATAGAATTAAGTCGGGTTGGCTTTGATAAAAAACAAATTAAGAAGTTATCAGAGAAAGTTAGAGGCGATAAAGAGATGTATATTAAAAAAGCAATTATTTGGCTAGATAAAGAATTGAACAAATATTATTAAATCTAAAAATAAAACCAAATAAATAACAAATATAAATAACAAATATAATACAAAAAATCAGAAAAATTTTGATCACTAATTTTAATTTTAAAAACTATTAACAAAAAATGTATGCTAAATTCTAATGAAAAATTATCGCCCGATAAATTTTCCAATTCAATTAATCAAAAACCAGAGGAGTCTCTAGAATCCCTAGAAAAAGAAACAGCTTGGCAAGAATATCCCATAGAAGGGGGTTTGGTTGCTGTCAAGGGTGATACTTCTATTATCTTTTATCCTCATTATAGCGATATGGTTCATCCTAATGTTGCGCCTAGTGATTATGTCGGCAAAGTTATAAAAGGGACCACACTCACGCCGCAGTATTTTGAAACCCATACTCAGGTAGCTGATTTTCAGGAACTATTAATCAATTTTCCTTGGCAAACGTTGGTATTAAATGATATCATAGATTATGATAAGAGTCTTGAAGATAATCTTAGAAAAATTGAACAGCTGGTGGATAGGCAGAAGAAACAAGAATTAATTCAAAAGGAAATTTTTCAGTTAGCTCAACAATTGGTGACTAAATTAAAAGAGAAAAATTTGTATGTATCTACAGTTGAATCTTGCACTGGCGGGGGATTGGCTAATGCGATTACTAATATTTCCGGAGCTAGTGAAATAATGAAAGAAAGTTTTATTACTTATTCTAATGAAGCCAAAATTAAATTAGGTGTTCCTAAAGAAATAATTGATAAATATACTGTTTATTCAGAGGAGACGGCGCGAGCCATGGCTGTGGCAGGTCTTCGGGCTTCTATTAAGGCAGATATTGGTGTGGGTGTGACCGGCAGTATTTCTCGAGTAGACCCGGCTAATCCTAATTCCAAACCCGGTGAGGTATACCTTGGGGTTGTGTACCAAGATAAAATTGAATCTAAAAAATTTGTCTTTGCCGATGAGGGTGAGCGCTATGAGGTCAAAGATAGAGCCATTCTTGAAGCCTTAAAAATGGTAAACGATATTATAGAAGAACCAAAGGGATAAATTATTTGATACTGTAAGCTTTAAATAAAAGGTGGCCGTCTCTCTAGTTAAATTCTGGAACTTGTTTTTGAAAATAAATAATGTTAAAATGGTAATATTATTAAAATAGGGGATAAAAATATTTTTCTAATTTTAAGGTCGAATAACTTAATTGAATAAATAAATATATAAAAAATAAATATAAATAATAAAATTATGAAAACACAACACTGGATTTATTTACTTATTTTGATAGTAATCTTAACTATTATTGTAGGATTTTTCAGTTCTCTTTTCCAACAAACTACTCCTTCAACTAGTGTTCCTCAACAGATTACTACCACTACAACCCTTCAGGAAGTTAACCAAGTTCTTTTTGATGAATATTTTTCTGAATTGACTACAGCTAAAATCCCTTTGAAGGTTCAAGAGGGTGCGGAACCTCAGCCAGTTAAAACGCAGACTTATACTGCGGAGGATCAAATTTGTATCGTTGGTAAAGCTAAAAAAGATATTCCAGCTAATACTATTGAGACCCAATTTTATAGCAGAGATCCAGAATATTTTATAGGGGAAAGTCCCTTTAACATAGAGATTCACCAAGGTGCTTTTGCCAGTTGCGCTGATTCTGGGCTTCCATCTGGTAAATACAATCTGAAAATCTTTATGGGGGATAGCTTAATTAGCGTTTTGCCATTTGACGTTACAGAGTAGAAGGCATAAGTTTGTAATAAAAATATTATTGATTAAAGCCTAGTTCTTTTTGGTTTTATTTAATTTGTAACCACAAATTATTTATTATGGTACTTTCGGATAGAGACATTAAAAAACTGCTCCAAGCTAAAAAATTAATTTTTCAACCCAAACTTTCCCATGATCAAATTGGGCCTGCTTCTATTGATTTAAAGTTAGGAGATGTTTTTAAATATTTTAATGTAACCAAGCAAAATTTATTAGATGTTAAAAAAGGATTGCCAGACTCTAGTTTTATAGTTACTTATAAGTGTCAAAAAGATGAAGCTTTTATTCTTCATCCAAATTATTTTGTTTTGGCTAGCACCAGAGAATATGTTAAAGTGCCTGCTGATTTGGTTTTACGAGTTGAAGGCAAAAGTACTTTGGCTAGAATGGGAATTTTAGTCCATACAGCAGGATTTGTAGATCCGGGTTTTGAAGGGACTTTAACTCTAGAGATTTCAAATCAGTCTAATTTACCAGTGGCTTTGTATCCCGGAATGTATATTTGTCAGGTTTCAGTAGAAAAATTGTCTTCTCCGGCAGAAGTGCCTTATAACAAAAGAAAGAAATCTCTATATTCCAAATCAAAATATCCAGTAATGGCTAAAACTAAAAATCTATTTGAAAAAACCGTCTAAAAATGATACTATAATATTGTATTTATATCAGACATCTCATAGATAGAAATAGTTAAATATTCCGGGGTAGTTCAGTGGGCTAAAAGCCAAAGTCTTGGCTTTTAGCGGGAAACTTCATTGAAATGAAAAATTTAATTTAAAGAAGTTTCCCGGGAAGAATGTTCGCGAAGCGCGCGTTCGACTAAAATATATCTTGTCTCGCACTAAATGAGCCCTTTCTTTCTAAAATAGTTAAATATTCCGGGGTAGTTCAGTGGTAGAACGCCTGGCTGTTAACCAGGATGTCCGAGGTCCGAATCCTCGCCCCGGAGCCCTTCGACAAGCTCACGGCCGTAAACCCAACGTGGTTTACGGCCTGAATCCTACTT
>MWBJ01000008.1 GCA_002069525.1 Parcubacteria group bacterium ADurb.Bin305
TTCCGAGAAGTATAAAAATAGAAAAACCAAAAATGATCAACTTTTAATAAAATAAAATATAAATAAAATATAAATAAAATATAAATTATGAAAGAATTCATAATAAGTTATTGTATAAATGTATTAGGATACACCCTGAACCAAGCAGAGGAGGAAGCTGACAAATTGATAAAACATCCTGATATTCTAAAAGAGTTTATTAATTGGTTGGCTACCGGGAAATACGAATCTAATAATCCCGTAACTATTGAAGGATATACAGCGCAAAGACTTCATGAAGAATTTGATTTCTTGAAACCAATAGGAGTTTATAATTATTTGATATCTTTAAGAGAAAAACCAGAAGAGGCGTTGAAATGGATTAAAAAAGGTTTGCCAAGAAAATAATTATGCCTTATACAATCTATCGACGTCCGACGTCGATAGATTGGGGGCGCATAGCTCAGCTGGTCAGAGCGTCTGTTCTACACACAGAAGGTCCTCTGTTCAAATCAGAGTGCGCCCACAAGATAAAAAATCATTTAGATAAAAAATAAATTCTTTGCTTGAAGAAGAAGTTTTTTTACACTTTTATATCAAGTGTTTCCAAGCTATTAAACCATAACGGGAGTTTTGACAAATAGGCTTTAATATGCTATAATTTAAGAAGCAATGGAGAGAGAAAAGTTTTCTTTTCTCCAGTTGAAATCTTTTAGAAAGGAGGTGATAAATAATGATTTTTGAGGTAAATATAGAGAATATAGAGAATGAAAAAATCAAAATAGAAACTCATGAACGACCCCACTTAGATGAACTGGTTGCTATCTGGTTAATAGATAAATTTGGCAGCAAGGAATTTGTTAAAAAATACGCTGAAGATAAGCAGAACACCATTGAAATTGGGATAGGAGGCGGATTATTTGACGAACACTCATCGGTAAACACTGCTCGCAAAGAAGGCGAGTCAGCTGCCACCTTGGTAGCTAAAGCATTGAAAATAGAAAATGACCCAGCTTTGCAGCCATTGCTCAACTTTATTACTAAACACGACTTAAAAGGAGGTAGACAACCATTTGATTTAGACTGGGCAGTTCAACTTCTCAATGCGGAAATTGGCGATGAAGTACCAGTGATTTATGACTGGCTTACGCTGATATTAGATGCTTATTATGCTCAGCAGAAAAAGTTTTTTACCCAAACCAAAGAAGAATTTCAAAAGATCGCTCAAACAGAAAATGTTTTAGGACCGAATGGGAAAAATTACAAAATGATAACAGTTATTTCTGATAACGAGCAAATGAATAAAATTGCTCGTCAAGAAGGGGCAGCGATTATCATTCAAAAATGCTTGCGCGGAAACGTCCAGATTTTTACCAATCAGAAATATGGGTTAACACTTTTTGATATCGTGCAGATAATTCGTCTCGAAGAGCAGAAAAAGAAAGGAAAATTGATAACCACTGACTGGCGATTGCTGAGTCAGGAAGGTACGATTCCCGGAGTAGAAGAATGGTATTTCCAAGTTCAGGGGCAGATGATGTTGAATGGATCTCTTTCTCACCCAGAAATTTCGCCTACAAAATTGTCTCTTGAGGAGATAAAGAGGTTGGTACGTATTGGGTTGAATCCTAATATGTACGAATCGTCTCATCTCCAAAATTGTAAAAAGGGGATTTGTACTTCCACACAGAAAAATCCATGCCCTTATTATGTTTGGGGTCTTCATCGTTGCCGAAAAATTCGATATGCGATGAACAGTAAACTTATGAACTCTGCTTTTAATCCCTCAACCCATTCCAATTCTTTTAGCTCAAACTCCACTCCCAAAAAAAGAAAACCTATTATTATTAAATTTTAATTAATAATAATAGGTAAAATAAAGAAGAGTGTATAAACCCCACTCTTCTTTTTTTGTTTTATAGTCAATACTAGCGTAAACCATTGTGGCGACGAGGTAGTTTCTATAACAATTTTTGATTTGACACTTTGTTATCAATAATATATTCTATTAATAGCAATAGAGGAATTCTATTTTCTCTGTTTGACAGTATAATAAAAAAGGAGGATAAGATGAGAAGAGGTATATTTGGAAAAGAATTAATTAAGGATTTTGCTACCGGAGAATTAGTAGGGATTAACTTAGGTTCTAATTTCTGTGCCGAACACGAATATGGAATTCAACCAATTCAAGAAACATTAGGTATTCCAACGATAACCCGTAAAGCTGGTGTAAAAGCTAGACAAATTACCAAGTTCAAGGCTGAAAATTTTATTTATAAAATAAATGGATATTATTCCTATTTAATTTTTCAAATTTGGCCTTTTGGTGATGATAAAAATTGTAGAGTGGTGCATTTTACTGAGTTGGTGCCTAACCCTAACGAAATCTCAACTGCTTGGAGTAGCACTGATTTCGGATTAGTAGCGCCTAAACCTTATAAAGATTTTGTAAAAGAACTATGGTGTGCTTTTCAAGAGAAAGATATTGCTTTGGGTTTAGGAAAAAGTTCCGCTAATCCTTTTATTAATCCGGGGTTGGTGATACTAATTATTTCCAAGGCGCCTTTAGAGATGATAGCCGCTATAGAGCACGAGGATATGTTGCTAGAAGGCGTTAAAAGCAAGACTAAATAATATGTTTTTTAGTAAATCTCCAGTGTTTAGGGCTAAAGTTATCCTTTAGCACTGGAGATTTTTTTATTTTTAGGAGGAACCAATTAGTTGTCAAAACTTCGGTCAGAGTGTATAATATAAGTACCACTTTTAAATTTTTAAAAGTTAAATAATTAAAATTATATTCATTATGCCTTACATTACTTCTAAAAGTCGGCAGCAATTAGATCTTTATATTGATCAGCTGGCCGATAAAATAGTAGAAGAATCAAAAAACGAAAACTATGATGCTGCTTTTGCTGGTTTACTGAATTATTCTTGTACCAAATTAGCCCTTCAGGTAATCTATAAAAGATTTGGCAAATTACGCTATTGGTTAGTGGCTATAGTTTCAGGTGTCTTTAATAATATTGGCGAGGAATTCTATAGGCGTTTGGCAGCACCTTACGAAAATAAACAAATTCAGAAAAATGGTGATGTGGATTTGTATAGTCAATTTGAAAAAATAATAGAACAGGAGCCATAGAGTAATAGGTTTTTCGGTAATTTATACAGGGGGTTGACAAAAATTAATAAGGTGCTATACTGATAATGCTACTACTTCTGAAGGGTTTAAAGGGTAAAACTTTTAGATTCTGAAGGAGTAGTAGCATTTTTATTATTGTTAAATTACAGCTAAAACTTTTTTCTAACAGAAATTTATTTTTTATTTTTATAATACTGTGTTTTGTGTGTTGTATATAATTGATCTATATATTATTGATATTTTTGGGGAACTTTAATATTTTTATAATATATACTTGAAATTAGTTTTTGAGACTTATTTTCTCTTGACATTTTTTTAAAAAAGAGTATAATATTAATTAGAGTGAGCGCTTGATGTGAGAATATTTTTCGATCATCTAGTACTATTTGTCGACCTCCTCTAGCTTAGCTAGAGGAGGTTTTTAGGTAATGAATGTTATACTTTACCAATATAGACAAGCGTTTAAGTCAATCTAAGAGGATAAATCTAGTATAATATTCTTTGTTGATTCGTTATTGGGTATTGGGGTGCATATTTTGGGAGGGAATCTCTTGACCTTAAATAATTATTTGGTAATATTACAATATTATTAATTTAATTAAGTTTAGTGTTAGGCTATAAAATTAAACAGCAGGTTGAAAATCCTCTAGGAAGGGTCTGGATTAAATGCTTCTACCCCGCTGTTGGGCATTTTTTCCGACTCTTCTAGAAGTTTTTAATAATTAGTTAGGGGGTGTAAAATTAGTCACGAGGTAGTTATTTGTTCATTACGTGGATGAGATATTTCTAGGATACAATTATGGGGGTTCTGGGAGTAAAAGAGTAAAATAATTTGCCTTTTTGCTCACAATATGGTAGGCTAAAAGATATCCATTGTTATATTAAAATTACGTTAATCTTATAAGGTAGAAAGTTCTAGCCGAGGTAGCTCAGTGGGCTAGAAGCCAAAGTCTTGGCTTCTAGCGGGAAAATACCTTAAATTGATTAATATTAATCAATGAATATTTTCCCGGGGACGAGTAGCCACGAAGTGCGCGCTCGAGGCCTTGCCCTCTTGAATTTGTTTTTTGAAGAGAGTATCTCAATATTCTATAAGAGCCGAGGTAGCTCAGTGGGCTAGAAGCCAAAGTCTTGGCTTCTAGCGGGAAAATACCTTAAATTGATTAATATTAATCAATGAATATTTTCCCGGGGACGAGTAGCCACGAAGTGCGCGCTCGAGGCCTTGCCCTCTTGAATTTGTTTTTTGAAGAGAGTATCTCAATATTCTATAAGAGCCGAGGTAGCTCAGTGGGCTAGAAGCCAAAGTCTTGGCTTCTAGCGGGAAAATACCTTAAATTGATTAATATTAATCAATGAATATTTTCCCGGGGACGAGTAGCCACGAAGTGCGCGCTCGAGGCCTTGCCCTCTTGAATTTGTTTTTTGAAGAGAGTATCTCAATATTCTATAAGAGCCGAGGTAGCTCAGTGGTAGAGCGCTTGCCTGAAGAGCAAGGCGTCCGGTGTTCGATTCACCGCCTCGGCACCGGGTAAATTTATAAGTTAAAATTAAAAATAAATTTACTGTTCCAATAAAGTATTAAAGTTATGGTTTTTACTGAACAAAAAAATTTTAAAAAAAATAAAGCCAATGACGAAATTAGAGTAGGAATGGTAGTTGAAGGTCCTATTTTAGAAAAAACCAGTAGATATGTTTTAATTGATCTATCTCCTTTTGGAGTAGGGATGGTTCGGGGGTTTTATTTAAAGGAAGCTAAAACAATTCTTAAAGACCTCAAAGAGGGAGATAAAGTAGTTGGCCGGGTGATAGATGTAGATAACGAAGAGGGTTATATTGAATTATCTTTGCAAGGTCAAAATTTTGATGAAAGTTGGGAAAAAATTAGTCAACTGAAAGAGGAAAATAAAGCCTTTCCTATTTTAATTTTAGAAGCCAATGCCGGTGGGTTAATAGCAAAATTAGAAAATATTACAGGGTTTTTACCTGTCTCTCAATTAGCTACTGAACATTATCCTCAAGTTGAAGGGGGGAGTAAAGAAAAAATTTTAGAAAAATTAAAAAATTTTGTAGGACAAAATTTAACAGTAAAAATTTTAGACTTTGATCCGCAGGTTTCTAAGTTAATCTTTTCAGAGAAACTAGTGGAAAAAGATAAGATCAGCGAGGCTATCAATCAATTTAAGGTGGGCGATTTGGTTAAAGTAAAAATTACTAAAATTGTTGATTATGGTGCTTTTTGTCGAATTCAAGATGTGCCCCAGTTAGTAGATGGTTTAATTCATGTCACAGAAATACCTTTAGAGAGTCCTATAGATAAAAGTCAATCTGGCAAGATGGCCGCCGAGATAAAAACAGTTTTAACTGAAGGAGATGTTAAAGAGGCGAAAGTAGTTAGTGTGGATAATGGTAGAATTTGTTTGTCATTGAAAAATATTTCGCCATCCAATACACCATCAAAAATAAATTCATAATGGTTTCTTGGATTTTTTAGTATGGTATTAGGTATTTGTCTAATTTCAGTGCGTTTTGATATATTTTGAGTGTTGAGGATAATTATGGGGTATTCTTGCTTGACAGTTAAAAATCTGCTATTATATTAGTATGTTATTAGTTAGTCAGTAATTGAGGTATTTTATATAAAAAGGTCGAGATTTGTGGCCAACCACTAAATAATAATAATTCAAAATTATGACTAAAGAAGGATTAATAGATGCCATTGTGTCTGCTATTAATTGTACCAAGAAAGATGCTACTATTGCTTTAGAAACAATAATTGATACTATTACTAAATCGTTAAAGAAAAGAGAAGATGTAACTTTAACTGGTTTCGGTACTTTTACTGTTAAAAAGAGAGCAGCTCGCCAAGGTGTTAACCCTAAAACAGGTGAGAAAATAAGTATTCCGGCTATGACTGTACCTAAATTTAAACCCGGCAAAGCTCTCAAAGACGCAGTCAAGTAAATTTTTTAGAATTTCTAAGACAGTTAGGCGCTTGAGCTTTACAGGCGCCGTGATTATAAAAATTGGGGGTAGTAAAATACCTCCAATTTTTTTGACAAATTTTAAAAGGTTTGTTATACTTATACTAAGACTAGATTATAATTATTAATTGGTCAGAAATAATAAATTACAGCATCTGAATTCGTTAGAAACAACGCTCTTTATTATTTATTTTGTTTATGTCAATAAATTTAAATTCTTCATTCCTTGTTTTATTAAGTAGCTTATGTTTAAGAAAACTGTTTAAATTACAGGATTCTCAGTTATTGAGCAGGGGATTAACTAGCCTTGAAGGTAGTGTAATTTTCTAATTCTGGGATGCAATTGAGTAAGCGAAATAATTTTTAGTTTTTTCGATTTTATTTATTAGATTTTTTTCTAACGATTATAGGATGCCATTAAAAACAATATGGTTAATTTTGTAATTGTAGGTGCAGCCTCTATCTTAGTTGGCTTGTTGTTAGGGTATGTTATTCGTCAGACTCTGGCTCAAAAACAAGCAGACTCAATAGAAGCTAAATTAAGAGTACGTTTAGAAAAAGTTAGGGAGGAAGCTAAGAATATTGTTTTGGAAGCTAAAGATAAAGCCGAAAAAATTTTAGAAGAAGCTAGAAATGAAGAACGCGATAGAAAAAATAAACTCAATAAATTAGAAGAAAGAGTACTGGAGCGAGAAGAAATTTTGGATAAAAGGCAGTTGACTTTAGATGAAAAAGAGAAAGAACTTAAACGTGTTTTTGATAAAACTCAGGCTTTAAAAGATGAGGTAGAACAAATGCATACTTTAGAACGAGTTAATTTGGAAAAAATTGCTAAGTTGTCTTATGATGAAGCAAAACAGGAATTATTTCGAATGGTAGAAAAGGAATATCAATCCGATTTCTTGCAAGAGATTAAAAAATTAGAAGAACATCGTAAAGAAGAATTAGAGAAAAAAGCTAAAGAAATTATGGCTAATGCCATAGAACGATATAGCCATTCTAATGTCGGTGATATTACTACGACAGTAGTTGATTTACCTTCAGATGATGTGAAGGGTAAAATTATTGGTAGGGAAGGTAGGAATATTCGTCATTTTGAAAAATTGACCGGGGTAGAGTTATTAGTTGATGATTCCCCGGGTACTATTATTTTGTCGAGTTTTGATCCTATTAGACGCGAGGTTGCCAAAATGGCGTTAGAAAAATTGATCACTGATGGTAGAATTCAACCAGCGAAAATTGAAGAAAAGGTGTTAGAGGCTCAAGCTGAGATTAGGGAAAGAATTAAGAAAGCCGGCGAGGAGGTTATTTATGAAGCCGGAATCTTAGATTTGCCCCAAGAAGTTGTTCAATTATTAGGCCGATTGAATTTTCGTACTAGTTATGGTCAGAACGCTTTAAATCATTCTTTAGAGGTTTGTTTGTTATCAGGGGCTTTAGCTGAAGAATTAGGCGCTAATGTGGCTGTAGCTAAAAAAGCTGGCCTGCTCCATGACATTGGTAAAGCTATTGATCAGGAAATTGAAGGAACTCATTTAGAGTTAGGCCGTCGAATTTTAATGAAATATAAATTCCCTGAAGAAATAATTAAAGCCATGCAGTCGCATCATGGAGATTATCCTCCAGAATCAATAGAAGCAGTTATTGTTAATGCCGCTGATGCTATCTCGGCTTCTAGGCCCGGAGCTCGAAAAGATAATTTAGAAGCTTATCTTAAACGTCTGTCTGATTTAGAGGATTTGGCAGCTTCTTTTTCAGGTGTAGAAAAAGCTTACGCGATTTCTGGCGGCAGAGAAGTCAGGGTGTTTGTTTTTCCTGAGCAGATTAGTGATTTAGATGCCCAAAAATTAGCAAAAGATATTGCTAAAAAAATAGAAAATGAATTAAAATATCCAGGGGAGATAAAAATTAATGTTATTCGAGAAACCAGAGTTATTGAAGTAGCCAGATAAAATTTTCCTTATTAACTCATGGCGTCGATGGGGTCTAGATTAAATCTATTGGCGTAGGATGTCGCTAAGGGGAAAGTTTTAGTAGATTGAGATTATTCTAAAAAGTAAAGCTATAAAGAAATAAAAAAACCACCCAAGTTTGCTTTCCAGAACTTGGGTGGTACGTTTTTATATTGTTATTTGTATTTTTTTTATAAGAGAACTACTAGGGGTGCTTTATTTTAAATCTAATTGGAAATTTTTTAGAATGCTTCCTTTAGGAATATGAAATTCGTATTTAATGCTCCCTATGAATATTCCCCAGCGGACATTTTTTTCTTTCATAAATCTTTTGGTATATTTTTGTAATATCGCATCAGATCTATCCTCCTCAAATATTAGAGGAGTCTCATAATAATCTTCTGCAGATATTTTTCGAAACTTTACTGCATTTCCTTCTTTTTGGTAGAAAACGTAGTAAAATTCAGAATCCATAGTTCCGCATCCTAGGAAGAAATTTCCCTGAGACGCTGAATTATCGTGCAGGGCAACCAACTCGGTCGTTTCTGTTAGGACATAGGTTTTCGGGAAAAAAGTCCCTATTTTTAACGCTGTTAAAGGACCTATTATGGCCCCAATTAAAAATCCAATCCATAGTCCTTCGATAACTTCTTCTGTTTTGTCAGCCGGATAGTCTCCCCATTGGCATTTTATTGCCACCATTATAAAAATAATAACACTGCTTACGATACTAATAAATATAGTATACATTTTTATCTCTTACCTCCTTGTTAAAATTCTAAATTTATTCTAATACAATTATTTTTAATTGTCAAGTTTTTGGTACTACTAAGTTCAATTATCGACTTACGATATCGATAATTGATAGAATCAATTCACGACGTCCGACGTCGATAGATTGGGGTTTTATTGATTTACAAGAAGAAAAGAGGTATTATTTTTATAAAGCCCCTGTAGTTCAACTGGATAGAACGTCTCCCTGCGGAGGAGAAGGTTCCCTGTTCAAATCAGGGCAGGGGCACTAAGAAAATTTAAAATGCAAAACCAAAAGTCACAAGTCAAAAATCAAAATAACAAAATAATTAAACATCATAAGTCATTATCAATTAACGACTTACGATGTCGTTAATTGTAACTAACTCGGAGGGGTGCCTGAGTGGTTTAAAGGAGTGGTCTCGAAAACCATTGGTTGCCTTGGGCGACCCGTGAGTTCGAATCTCACCCCCTCCGCCAATTTGCAAAATTAGGATTTTGGACAATTGTTGCCTCGCCTTAGACCAATTATCTAGTATTCGATAAAATAAAAATCCCAGTGATATTTAATTTATGGAAAAGGAAGTATAAAATTTAGTTAGAAACTCTGTGAAATTCGCCTTAAGAAAGTTCTTTGCTTTATCGTGTGAAGAGTGACAATTCCGCTCAGCGTTTATACTTCCGTCTTTGGTGCAAACATAACAGAAAAATTTGCCATATGTCTAATGATTACACCACGCATTATCTCCAGTTGATTTTTGAAAAAGATAGCTTCGAAATTTTTTCTAAAATTAAATAACCTATCTTAAAATTTATGTTTCAGGTAAAGATATCTAAAAGTGTTACCTATGTACCCTTCTAGTACAATGACTTGACAATAAATAGTAATCTGCTAAAATAAATAATTAATCACCATACTCTAGAAGTGAATAACGTATTTATAAAACAAACAGCGGGTTGAAGATCCTCTAGAAGGGTCTGGATTAAATGCTTTTACCCCGCTGTTTTGCATTTTTTCCGACTCTTCTAGAGGGTTTTTAATAATACAGGGCTTAATAAATGAGCAGTATAAGCTAAAAGTTTAATTTCTGATAGATTGCTTTTTCAGTTATTTTGTGCTATTTTTAAGTACACTACTCTGTTAAAATTATAAAGATTAATAAAATCACAAAAATAAAAAATTAATTATGTGGAAGAATATTTTGTGGGAAAATTTGGAAATAATTTTAATTGCTTTATTAATTGTAGTACCCTTGAGAACATTTGTGGTACAGCCTTTTATTGTTCATGGTAGTAGCATGGAACCCAATTTTTATCCTAAAGATTATTTAATTATTGATGAATTATCCTATCGTTTTCGCGACCCCCAAAGATACGAGATCATTGTTTTTAAGGCACCCAATCAACCTTCTCAGTTCTATATTAAACGAATTATCGGTTTACCCAATGAGGAAGTCGAAATTAAGAATGGGCAAATTACTATCACTACAGTGACTGGTAAAACACTACCGATAGAAGAGCCATTTTTGCCTAAAAACATAACCACTGAAGGTAATCTAAAAATCAAATTAGGTCCTGATCAGTTTTTTGTATTGGGCGATAATCGTCAAGCTTCCTATGACTCTCGAAATTGGGGTCCGGTGGATCAGGATTTAATTATTGGAAGAGTGTGGTTGCGATTACTGCCTTTAAAAAGGGTAAGCGCTTTTACTCTTTCTCAGCCTGAAAATTAATAAAATTTGTTATTTAAGATAAGCGATATGGCTAATAAGGTCCAAGGTGTATTTAAGAAAAAAGATCGAGTTGCTGCAAAAAAAACAACCAGTACAAAACCTAATAAATGGATTAAAATTCAAACCCCTCGAGGAATGAAAGACATTCTACCCGAGGCAATGCTTTATTATGATTTAGTGCTTAAAACAGCGCAGAATGTTTTAAATTATTATGGCTACCAGAAAATAGAGACGCCGGTTTTAGAAAAAGCTGAATTATTTATTCGGAGTATTGGTAAAGAAAGCGATATTGCTCATAAGGAGATGTATTTTGTTAAAAATTCTGAAGAACAATTGGTTTTACGACCAGAGGGTACAGCCCCAGTAGCTAGATTGTATATAGAAAATGCTCTATTTAATTTATCTCAGCCAGTCAAATTGTATTATTTTCTTCCGTTCTTTCGGCACGAAAAACCTCAAGCAGGGCGTTACCGCCAATTTTACCAATTAGGAGCAGAGGCCTTAGGCTCTGATAGTCCGGCTCTCGATGCTCAAATAATTTTAATTACTTCAGAAATATTGATAGAACTCGGTTTAGGAAAAGACATAGTTTTTAAATTAAATAGTATTGGTTGTCAAAAATGTCGTCATAATTATATCAAGCATTTAACTAAATACTATAAACAATATTCTAATAAACTTTGTAATGATTGTCGTCGTCGCCTGAAACTTAATCCTCTACGTTTATTAGATTGTAAGGATGAACATTGTGTGGTATTTAAAGAGGGGGCCCCTAATTTTTTAGATTATCTTTGTGATGATTGTCGAGCTCATTTTAAAAAACTCTTAGAAATTTTAGATGGTTTAAACATTTCCTATAATTTAGATAAAACTTTAGTAAGGGGTTTGGATTACTACACTAAAACTGTTTTTGAAATTATGCTTGGTAGTGATCAAACTGACTTAGCGGTAGGTGGTGGTGGCCGTTATGACGGGTTAATAGAAACTATTGGGCGATTATCGCGTCCCGGAGTAGGTATGGCTTTAGGGGTAGAACGTTTGATCGAGCAAATTAAAAATAAGAAAAGATTAACATTCCCTAAATCTGATATTTTCCTTATACAATTAGGCGATCAAGCTAGATTAGCGGCTTTTAAATTGTTAGAGGAGTGTAGAAAAAATAAAATTTTAGTGAGGGAAAGTTTAGGGCAAGAAAGTCTAAAAAATCAGTTAAGAATAGCTAATAATTATGGCGTTAATTACACTATAATTATTGGACAAGAAGAGGTAATTAATGATGTAGTTATTTTGAAAGATATGAATTCTGGTTTGCAAGAGATAGTGCCCTCAAAAAAAATTATAGAAGTTCTCCGGGGTCTTAATAAATCTGCTTTAGCTAAACCTCTTAATGACGATAGTTCAGTTTTTAAGGAATAGTAATTACTGTGCAGTTTATAATTTATACCAACTGTAAAGATAACCTTCTTAAACATTGAGTAAAAATTAAACCAAACTAAACTAAATAAAATATCATAAATTTAATGATATAAAAAAATAATATAAATAATATAAAAAAAATAATAGTATGACTATAGTGATCAAACGACGACCTAATGAAAGCGTCACCGCCTTTGTTAATAGAGCCAATCAGGTTATTAGAAAAAGCGGAATTTTATTGGAAGCTCGTAAGCGGAAATTTAATTATCCTCAGCCTAATAAGCGAGCTAAAAAATTATCAGCAATTCATAAAATTAAAGTCTTGCAAGAAGTTGAAAGAAAAAAGAAGTGGGGGTTGAATTAATTCTGATTTAACTTTGAAGCAAATGGTTAACGTGGCAGCTCTTTCGAAAATTCAAATTTTGAGTTATAATTTCTCTAAGGACAGGATACCATCTCAAAAATTCCTCTTGTCTTTAGTTGAAAATATTCTTTCGGTTTTAGGTGAAAAAAAGAAGATAGACGTGGCGTTTATTTTCGTTTCCTCAAAACAAATACAGCAAATAAATAAACGCTGGAGAAATAAAAATAAAACCACTACAGTAATTTCATTTCCTTCTTCCGGTATCTTTAAGCAGTTTGATAGAGGAACAAAAACCGGCAGAGATCTAGGAGAAATTTTTATCTGTCCTGCTGAAATAAAAAAAGTAGCGAATCAACAAAAAATTCCCATTGAGAACTTATACAGTCGTCTATTAGTTCATAGTATATTGCATCTTTATGGATTTACTCATGGTAAAAAAAATGATAGTCAAAAAATGCAGTTGCAAGAACATAAGATTTTTCAGTTACTAAAAATTTAATTTTAAATAGATTTACAATAATGGCTGTGCCTTATTTATTTCTTGATTTAGGGTCGTCACAATTTAAAGCTTTAGCGGTTTCTCCAGAAAAAGATTTTTGGCGGATTTTATTACCAGCTATACGGCAATCTAGAGGTATTAGACAAGGTGAGGTTAGGGATGTAGAAAGTGCCGCTGACGAATTAGAAAGTTTGCTTAAGGAAATGGAGGGGTTTTTAAAAAATGTTCATTTTAAACAAGCCATAGTAAATATTAATAGCCCTGAATTAAATATTTCTTCTTCTAAAGGCACTACAGTAACCACGCGGCCCGATGGTGAAATTACAGAAGATGACAAAGAAAGAGCAGACAAAGCCAGTCAAGCCTTACCTTTAGCTGCTAATAGGACTTTGGTGCAAAGTGTAATCAAAAACTATTTAATTGATAACTCAATAAAAGTTAAAGATCCTGTGGGGTTAAAGGGTTTAAGATTAGAAGCTGAGAGTCTTTTAATTGATGTTTTTGAACCTGTTTTGCGTAATCTTGACCAAGTAGGAGATTTAGTTGATTTAAAATTCGTTTCCAAATATGTTTTACCTTATGCTGGGGCTGAAGTAGCTTTAACCCCTCAAGATAAAGAGGTGGGAGCTATTTTGATCGACTTAGGCGCAACTACAACTGGTTTTTGTGTTTATCAGAATAATGAGTTAATGGATTTAAAGGTTTTTCCTGTAGGAGGGGAGAATATCACGCATGATATCACTATCGGCTTAAAAACAAGCATAGAAGCAGCTGAGAATATAAAAATTAAAGAAGGGAATGCCTTGTGTAAAAAACTTAATAAAAATGATACATTTAATCTCAGCGCTTATTGGGGGGAAGCAACTGAGGGGCAAAAAATAAGCAAAAGATTTTTAGCCGAAATTATAGAAGCTAGACTAGAGGAGATGTTTGATTTGATAGAAGCAAGATTAAAAGAAAAAGGATATTTAGGGAAATTACCCGGCGGAGTAGTGTTAATTGGTGGTGGTGCTAAAATGACATTGATTAAAGATTTTGTTAAAGAAAAACTCAATTTACCTACTAGAATTGGTGAGGCTGTTTCCATAGATTGGTATAAAGATAATCCTGACCCTGCCTTGATTCCAGTTTTAGGGTTAATGGCTCTTAAAAGACAGGAAGAGTTAAGTGGTAGCGATCACTCTAATTTATTTCCTAAGTTTTCTAATTGGTTAACTAAATTTTTTTCAAGGAAGTAGTAATCGTAGATCTAAAGGTAGCCAGAAAAACACTAAACAATCTTTGATATCATCCAGTGTTCCTTCTACTCATTTAAGAAAATTAAGTAATAGCCAAGAAACAGGTGAGAATTATTTACACAAAAATCATTCTTTAGTTATAAAAGTTTTAGGCATTGGGGGAGCTGGCGGAAATATCATTAGTCGAATTAAAGATAAAAATCTCTCAGATTTAGAATTTATTGCGTTTAATACTGATATTCAAGCCTTGCGGGCTACTAAAGCTGATAAAAAAATACAGCTCGGGAAAGAGCTTTGTCGGGGGCTAGGTGCCGGTATGAACCCAGAGAGGGGAAGGGAAGCAGCGTTGGAGAGATCAGACGAAATTCGTAAAGCGCTAGAGGGTGCAGATTTGGTTTTTATCAACAGTGGTTTAGGAGGAGGTACTGGTTCAGGAGCCACTCCAATTATTACTAATATTGCTAAAGATCTAGGTGCCTTAGTGATTAATTTTGTCACTAAGCCTTTTTCGTTTGAAGGGGAAAAGAGGCAAGAAATAGCTGAGGATGCTTGGCAAAAAATTTATAATGATACCGATGCTATATTAACCATAGCTAATGATAGAATATTTAATATTATCAAAGAAGAAACTTCCGTTCTGGAGGCATTTTGGAAAATTGATGATGTTTTAAAAGAGGGTATTAAAAGCATTGTGGATTTGATAATGAAACCCGGGTTGATTAATTTAGATTATGCCAACATTAGAACGATTTTGACTAATAGCGGGGTATTGTTAATGGGGATTAGTAAGGCTAGTGGGCCAGATCGGGCTATTAAAGCGGCTCAGTCAGCTATTACTTCGCCTTTATTAGATATTTCTATTGATGGTGCTAAAAAGGTTTTGTTTAATATCAGTGGTGGCAAAGATATGACTTTAGTGGAAATTAATGATGCGGCCAGAATTATTACTCAGGCTGTAGCTAAAGATGCACCAGTTATTTTCGGAACTAGTTTCAATGATGAATTAAAAAAGAATGAACTTCAGATTACTGTGTTAGCTGGTTTTGGGGAAGATACAGAAGATAATTTTAGCCCTCTCTCAAATTTTATTACGAAAATTCCTATAGAAATTTCGCCTTTGGGAAGTAAAGGTGTAACAGAAAACGAAGGACTATTAGATGAGGAGGCTTCTTCAAACGATAAAGTGGAACAGAATAATGAGGTCATGGAATCAAAAAACTCCGATTTTAGTAATGAAATTCCGGCCTTTTTAAGAAGGAAAAAGAAAGAAAAATAAGAAAAGAAAAAAGAAAAAATAAAAAAGAAAACAAGGAACAGAAAAAGAAAAAAGAAGTAAAACTTTATGAAGCAGGTTTTATAGCTTTCCGGGTGATTTTAGTGATCGTCTTCAAAATAGTTGGTATCTCCCGTGTTTAAATTATGTGTTGAGGACATATCTGTCAGGTGCTTAGATATGTTTTTTTATGGTCTAATTGGGTGTTTGGTTAAATACTTTTAAGGCTTAATCGTCAAGTTGACAAAATTATATTAAGATTTACAATAAGAGCAATGTCGATTAAATTTTAATTTTTATCTTAATTGTAAAATTTATGTCATCTACCCCTAAACTCACTAATCATATCAAAAAAGTTATTAAACGCGATGGGAGCGAGGTGCTGTTTGATAAGCGCAAGATAGAAGAAGCTATTTATAAATCTTTGACAGCCACTGAGGAGGGCGGTAAGTCTTTAGCTAAAGACTTAACAAAAAAAGTAATTAAATTACTTAATCGACGTTTTAAGGCAGGAGAAATTCCTTCCGTAGAGCAAATTCAGGATATTGTAGAGGAGGTACTTATTACAGAAAATTTAGCCGAATCAGCGAAAGCCTATATTTTATATAGGGAACAAAGGCGACAAATTAGGGAAGCCCGAATTCCCTTAGTAGAGGCAGTTGGTTTGATTGATGCTTACCTTCAAGAGAATACTTGGGAAGTAAAGGAAAACAGCAACATGGCTTTTTCCTTACAAGGATTAAATCACTATGTGTCTTCATACGTTGCTAAGAAGTATTGGTTAAATAAAGTTTATCCAGCAGAAGTGCGCAAAGCTGCGGAAAGTGGTGATTTTCATATTCATAATTTAGACACTATCGGCGCCTATTGTATGGGGTGGGATTTATATGATTTATTGTTAAAGGGTTTTGGGGGTGTTATGGGTAAAATTCAATCCAAACCACCTAAACATTTTAGAGTAGCTTTAGGGCAGGTAGTTAATTATTTATTTACTCTTCAAGGTGAAAGCGCCGGAGCTCAAGCTTTTTCTAATTTTGACACCCTGTTAGCGCCATTTATTCGTTATGATAATTTAAATTATAGTGAAGTTAAACAAGCCTTGCAAGAATTTTTGTATAACTGTAATGTGCCTACTAGGGTAGGCTTTCAGACACCTTTTACTAACATTACGTTAGATTTGAAAGTTCCAGAGCATTTCAAAAATTTACCAGTAATTGTAGGAGGGCAATCACAAAAGGAAACCTATGCTGATTTTCAACCAGAAATGGATATATTTAATAAGGCCTTATGTGAGGTTTATACTGAGGGAGATGCTAGTGGCAGAGTGTTTACTTTTCCTATACCGACTTATAATATTACTAAAGATTTTGATTGGCACAATCCTAATTATGAAGGTATTTGGCAAATGACTGCTAAATATGGTTTACCCTATTTTAGCAATTTTATCAATTCAGATATGAGTCCTGATGATGTGAGATCTATGTGTTGTCGCCTCAGGCTATCTAATAAAGAACTTTATAAAAGAGGGGGTGGATTATTTGGGGCCAATCCTCTAACTGGGAGTATTGGAGTAGTTACAATTAATTTAGCTAGAATTGGTTATTTATCAAAAACCAAAAAAGAATTTTTTGACCATTTAGTGAAAACCATGGATTTGGCTAAGACTAGCTTAGAAATTAAAAGAAAAGTACTGGATAATTGGATAGAAAAAGGGCTTTATCCATACAGTCACTATTATTTAGCTCAAGTTAAAACTATGCGAGGTAGCTATTGGGCTAATCATTTTTCAACTATTGGCGTAATTGGAGGCAATGAGGCTTTATTGAATTTTAAGGGTGTTGATATTGGGTCACAGGAAGGGGTTCAATTTATGAACGAAGTGCTGGAGTTCATGAGAGAAAGATTGCTTAAATATCAGGAAGAAACTGGTAATCTATATAATTTAGAAGCAACTCCGGCTGAAGGCACTTCTTACAGATTGGCTTTACTGGATAAGAAAAAATATCCCGACATTATTGTTATGGGAGAAAAAGAACCATACTATACTAATTCTACCCAACTTCCTGTAAATTATACTGATGATTTATTTGAAGCTCTAAAATTGCAAGATGAATTGCAAACAAAATATACCGGAGGTACAGTGTTCCACGCTTTTTTAGGGGAAGCGGTATCTGATACAGAGACTGTCCGTTCGTTGATCAAAACAGTGTTTGAAAAGTTTAAGCTTCCTTATTTGACTTTAACCCCAACTTTTTCTATTTGTCCTACCCATGGTTATTTAAAAGGGGAACATTTTATTTGTCCATTTTGCACTGTGGAACAAAAGTGTGAAGTGTATTCTAGAATTGTGGGTTATTTGCGGCCAGTATCTCAATGGCACAAGGGAAAACAAGAGGAGTTTCGTTTGCGGCGCACCTTTAGGGTGTAAATCAGATTTTAGTAATTTAGCTGAAAAAACATAATTATTAACTTGGGGTAGTTTAAAATTATTGTGGGGCAAGCACGCTTTTAGAAGAGGGGTTTTGGACTTTAATTCTCTTGTACTATGATTCTTAGATGCCGGTTAGTTATAGAGCGGTTATTTCCTCGTGTATTTTTATTAATAAAATATATTTCATTTAGTCAAAATAATTTTGACGCGTTCAAGTTAAAAATTATCGACCTCGTAAGTCGATAATTTTTTTGACAAATTCGTTTTTATCTGTTATTATATCTTCTAGAAACCTTAGAACCTTGAAAATTACAATTAACCCGTCAGCTGACGGATTAATTGGAAAAATTTAATGAAAGGGAGGTGAATGAGGTGAAAAGGTTAGTGTTGGTTTTTTTAATCTTAGTAATACTTGTTGGCAACGGAATTGCCCCGTGTGTTGATAGTAATGATAAATATAATTACCAGAATAAGCCGAGGTATCTTATTCTGGTAAACAAAGAAGCAGATAAAATTTTGTATCAGGATTTTATTTATTACAAAGAGGCGCATTTTGATGTGGAAATTATTGCACTTGAAGAAAAAGGAATCGGCAATAAATTGGATCCCATAGTTAATTTTTTAAGGGGTGAGTTACAGCAGAAACCGTTTCAGTATCTTCTGCTCGATGAAGCAATTTACTATCCCACTATAGCAACCCAAGGTACTTTATATGGTGATTACAGAATACCTTCTGATCAGGAATATATCAGGTTATTATCGCAGGATAATCCCAAACCCAAAATAGTGCAGAAAGTATATGAACATGAAACGTGGGTGCCTAAGTTCTATATTGGCCGAATGTTGAGAAAGCAGTTAAAATTTTATAGTCCCAGCCAAAGATTAGAAAACTTAAATCTTCTTTCTGCTTTCCCGTATTTCTTTTTCCCAGTAGATGAGTATGGAAAACCCATTGTTTATGGAGGAGTTACCTATTCCCGCAGACCCATTTATGATTTTTCGTATTTAAGTCAGTGGGTGGGTCAAAAGGTAGCTAAATTTATGACAGAACATAGTTCTGTAATAAGCCTGAGCGAAAATAGGTGCGAATATTCTTCTGTTATTGATTTAGAGGCTGAAAACCATCATTATAAAGGAGACGGGCAATTGGCTAAAGAGAATTTTTTAAAATACCTGCCGGATGCCAATTTACTTGTTACCTCTACCACAGGAATGCCGCTAGCTTCAGGAGAAACTCCAGAAGTCGAGGCCGATTTAATTCCTACTAGGTACTCTAAAGTTATTACTGCTATCTGGAAAGATGATAATGAGGATCTAAAGGCTCAAAATACGGAAATTCAAACAGAAGAAATTTTTGATTTTAATTTTACTGCTAATACCCAAACTCTGGCTTTTATTCCTTTATTAGTGCCCCCTCAAGATTTTCCTTTCTCTAATATGATTTGTCCTTATTGGCCAGACAAGACCCGGGTTGCTTTGCCTCCAGTTTTTGTTTTAGGCGCCCATCAGCCCCATAACCCAAAAAATATTTTCCATCCAGAAAAGAATTTATTTTTTACCCCTTGGTTAACAGTTTTAGACGGACTCTTTAAAGGAGAATCCATCGGAGAAGCAGTTGATTATTTGTTTACTAGATTTTGCCACCAATTACTAGATTGGCGGTACGCTGACACAGAATATTTTTGCCTAATGTTCAATGTGTTAGGCGACCCCTCGGTAACGATATTGGATTTAATAAAACAGGCAGAAATTAAAATAGAGCCAGAAATTACCCTAGAAAGATTTAAAAACAATATTTTTACCATTGAGAATAGAGGGGATAAAGAACTACGATTTGAAATTCAAAATGATAATTCCCGGCTGGAATTTTCTCAAAAACAAGGGGTAATAAAACCTCAAGACAAAATAGAAATACAGATTCAAATAAAAGAACCTTTTTTTGCCCCTTTGGCTCTATTAAAACCCAAAAGAATTAATTTCAGGATTCTGTCAAATGATAGACAGTATCCTGACATTGAGATAAGGACTACCCTCTGGTAATAGAGGGTAGTCCTAGAAAATATTCAGGTGTCAATAACTTAAAACTATTGACACCTTTTATTTTAGAGCTTATAATAGTATTAGCTTTACCGTTTAATTTAACCTTTTAATTTAACCTTAATTCTCTATTTATAAAAATTTATAAAAATAAAATTTAAAAATATGAAATATCATAAATTTTATTCTGCTTTAATAGTTTTAAGTTTTCTGATGTTGACGTTAATTATTTTGCCAGTTAGGGCTAACGATCAAGTTTCAGGATCAACAACTGGTTTTTGGCAAGGTCTAGCTAATTGGTTTCAGAGTATTGGTAGTACTATCAGTGGTTGGTTTACTGGTGGATTTAATACAGATCAAAGTGGTTATAGTACGCGGACGACCGGATACGGTGGGGGTGGTAGATCTGATGTTACAATATTCCCGGGAGGGGGAGGCGGAGGAATTGGTCGGCCGGTTTTCACCATAGACCCTTTTGGTAATAAGACGTTTTTCAATTGTGATGATGCCGGTAAGTATGCAGAGGATTTAGGGTTTAATTTGTGTGAAATAGAATTCGAATTAGATATTGAGCATAAATATTGTAAAGGAGGTGTCTATAATGAATCTCAATGTTCTACTCGGCTTTGTCAAGAAAACTGGACAATAGTAGAGGCTGGTTCTGGTAAAGACCTTACTGAAGCCTTCCTGCGTTGCCGAAAGCCTAATAAAAAAGCAGTGGAGCAATTACCTGAAGAGTTTGTTTATTGTCATAGGATAGAAAAAGACCCTCAAACTGGATTAGAATATTGCATTTTAGAAGCCCAAGATGCCCAAGGTAATAAAAAAATTATTAAGGAGGAACTTAATCCCTCACAAGCAACTGATATTCGTCTAGGCACTGGGGAGCTTGATATAGTTATAGACCGAAATGGGAAAACTCGTAGAAGCTACTGTCGAGAGGAAAATTGTTGTACGGTTAATCCTCAAGTGTTGGAAAATTGTTTTTATAACTTAGGCGAAGAAGAAGATATTACTCCTCCTTCGACTGTGGAGTTAGAGCCTCCTATCACGTTACCGGCAAACACTTATTATAGCTGTGATTTTAACACACCTAATTCTGTTCAATTAGCTGATAGCGAATTAAGGTTTTATCCTTGCGTGCCCCAAGAAGGTGTACCTCAACCCGGAGAAGTTATTTGCGACCCTAATTTGAATCAACACGAATTAGTTGGCACCCGAGAAATCCCTAGGCATTTTTGGTTTATTCCTTTAACGCCTCGTCAGGAACCAGTTTATGCGGATTATAATCCTCAATGTGTAATTCGCGAACTATTTCCTACCACTACTACAACTACTATTACTAAACCCTCCATAACTACTACTACAACTACCATTACTACCAAACCTCCCGGAGATGGCGGTCCCGGAGATGGTGGTCCTAGAGATGGTGGTCCCGGAGATGGCGG